>NZ_JBHJUW010000009.1:0-109631 GCF_042268205.1 Streptomyces sp. NPDC056160 | reverse complement strand
GCCGGGCGCCTCGTTCGTGGAGCGAACGGGGCGGCCCGCCGGGCTTCAGCGCCGCCGGAGGTCCGCCACCCGGGCCGCCCGTTCGGCTCCCGCCGTCTGCTCCTGGCCGCCCAGGCCCGTGGAGCGCAGGGCGGCGGCCGGAGTCCCGGCCTGCCCGCGGCGCGGCCCGGGGAGCGGCACGTCCCGGCGGCGCTCACCGCGGGCCGGGGGCTGGTCACCCACCTGGTTCCCCGTCGGACCGGCCACGGCGATCTGGACGCCCTGGTCGGCCAGGGCCTGCAGTTCCGTGCCCGCCCGGTCGTCGTGGGCGGGCGGCTCGTCCGTCACCAGGCGGGTGATGAACTCGGTGGGGACGGTCTGGAACATGGTGTCCGCGCCGAGCTTGGTGTGGTCGGCCAGGACGACGACCTCCGCGGCGGCCTGCACGAGGGCACGGTCGACGGAGGCCGAGAGCATGTTGGAGGTGGACAGCCCGCGCTCGGCCGTCAGGCCGCTTCCCGAGAGGAACGCCCGGGACACCCGCAACCCCTGCAGCGACTGCTCGGCTCCGGACCCGACGAGGGCGTAGTTGGAGCCGCGCAGCGTGCCGCCGGTCATCACGACCTCGACGCGGTTGGCGTGCGCGAGTGCCTGGGCGACCAGCAGGGAGTTGGTGACGACGGTCAGCCCGGGGATCCGGGCGAGCCGGCGGGCCAGCTCCTGCGTGGTCGTACCGGCCCCGACGACGATGGCTTCGCCCTCTTCGACGAGGCCCGCGGCGAGGTCGGCGATGGCCGTCTTCTCCGCCGTCGCGAGGTGCGACTTCTGCGGGAAGCCGGACTCGCGGGTGAACCCGCCCGGCAGTACCGCACCGCCGTGCCGGCGGTCGAGGAGTCCTTCTGCCTCCAGTGCGCGCACGTCCCGCCGTACGGTCACTTCGGAGGTCTGGACGACGCGGGCGAGTTCACGGAGCGACACGGCACCGTTCGCTCGCACCATTTCGAGGATCAGTTGGCGACGTTCAGCAGCGAACACGAAACTGACAGTAACCCCAGCGACCGTCTGCTTTCAGCAGTTTGCGCCGAATAACAGAAGTTGTTCGCATGGTGCGACCGGAAGTGGTATAAGCCCTAGTCCGTTCGACTATGCCGGACGCATGGGCGGCAACTCCCCGTGAACGACGGGGAGTCGGATCCGGCCGGACGGAGTCGCCCCGCTCCCGCCCCTACGCCTCGCCCGACGCCTTGCGCCCGTGCAGCTGCCGGGCCACCTCGGCGATCGACCCCGACAGGGAGGGGTACACGGTGAAGGCGTTCGCGATCTGCTCCACCGTCAGGTTGTTGTCGACGGCGAGCGAGATGGGGTGGATCAGCTCCGAGGCGCGCGGCGCCACGACCACCCCGCCGACCACGATGCCCGTGCCCGGGCGGCAGAAGATCTTGACGAAGCCGTCCCGGATGCCCTGCATCTTGGCGCGCGGGTTGCGCAGCAGCGGGAGCTTCACGCAGCGGGCGTCGATCTTGCCGGCGTCGACGTCGGCCTGGCTGTAGCCGACGGTGGCGATCTCGGGGTCGGTGAAGACGTTGGAGGAGACCGTCTTCAGGTTCAGCGGGGCCACGGCGTCGCCCAGGAAGTGGTACATGGCGATACGGCCCTGCATCGCCGCGACGGACGCCAGCGCGAAGACGCCGGTCACGTCACCGGCCGCGTAGACGCCCGGAGCCGTCGTACGCGAGACCTTGTCGGTCCAGATGTGCCCGGAGTCGCGCAGCCTGACGCCGGCCTCCTCCAGGCCCAGCCCGGCGCTGTTGGGGATGGCGCCGACGGCCATCAGGCAGTGGGAACCGCTGATGACCCGGCCGTCGGCCAGCGTCACCTCCACCCGGTCCCCGACCCGCTTGGCGGCGGCGGCGCGGGAGCGCGCCATGACGTTCATGCCGCGGCGCCGGAAGACGTCCTCCAGGACGGCCGCCGCGTCCGGGTCCTCGCCGGGCAGCACGCGATCGCGCGAGGAGACGAGCGTGACCTTCGACCCGAGCGCCTGGTAGGCGCCCGCGAACTCGGCGCCGGTGACGCCCGAGCCCACCACGATGAGTTCCTCGGGCAGCTCGTCGAGGTCGTAGACCTGGGTCCAGTTGAGGATGCGCTCGCCGTCCGGCAGCGCGTCCGGCACCTCGCGCGGGTGGCCGCCGGTCGCGATCAGCACCGCGTCCGCGGTGAGCGTCTCCTCGCTCCCGTCGGCCGTGGTGACGACGACCTTGCGCGACCCGTCGAGCCCCTGCATGCCCTCCAGGCGCCCGCGCCCGCGCATGACCCGGGCGCCGGCCCGCGTCACGGAGGCGGTGATGTCGTGCGACTGCGCGAGCGCGAGCCGCTTGACCCTCCGGTTGACCTTGCCGAGGTCGACCCCCACCACCCGGGCGGCCTGCTCCAACGGCGGGGTGTCGTCGGCGACGATGATCCCCAGCTCCTCGTACGAGGAGTCGAAGGTGGTCATCACCTCGGCCGTGGCGATGAGGGTCTTCGACGGCACGCAGTCGGTCAGCACCGACGCTCCGCCCAGACCGTCGCAGTCGACGACGGTCACCTCCGCGCCGAGCTGAGCGGCCACCAGCGCCGCTTCGTATCCGCCGGGTCCGCCACCGATGATCACGATCCGAGTCACGTGTTCCATTGTCCCGCACTCCTCAAGTTGCTCCTCCCCGGGGGCACCGGCAGCCCGCCGCCGGGGACGGGAGGCGACTCCTGTCACGGATGAGCCGCCCGCGTCCCTGCCGTACGCTTCGACCCATGTCGCTCTACGCCGCGTACGCCGGCAATCTCGACGCGCGGCTGATGTCCCGCCGCGCCCCGCACTCGCCGCTGCGCGCCACGGGCTGGCTGAACGGCTGGCGGCTGACCTTCGGCGGCGAGCACCTGGGCTGGGAGGGCGCCCTGGCGACCCTGGTCGAGGACCCGATCTCCCAGGTCTTCGTCGCGCTCTACGACATCGCCCCCATGGACGAGGAGTCACTGGACCGCTGGGAGGGCGTCGGCATGGACATCTACCGGCGCATGCGGGTGCGCGTGCACACCCTCGACGGCGAGGAGGCGGCCTGGGTCTACGTCCTCGACGCCTACGAGGGCGGCCTGCCCTCGGCCCGCTACCTGGGCGAACTGGCGGACGCGGCCGAGTCCGCCGGCGCGCCGCACGACTACGTGATGGAGCTGCGCAAACGCCCCTGCTGAGCGCACCGCGCCGGGGCCCTCGTCGGAAACGACAAGACAACGATCGCAATCCCGTGAGCTCCGTCATCTACGCGCGTAGGCGAATTCCGGCTACCCTCGTCCGCGTGAACGCATCTCTTCTTCCGGACGACATCCAGGGCGACCCCTACGCCGCCGCCGACGCCGCCGCCGCGCGCCTGCGGGAACTCACCGGCGCGGAGACCCACGACGTCGCCCTCGTGATGGGCTCCGGCTGGGCACCGGCCGTCGACGCCCTGGGCGCCCCCGACGCCGAGTTCCAGGTCACCGAGCTGCCCGGCTTCCCGCCCCCGGCGGTGGAGGGCCACGGTGGCAGGATCCGCTCGTACAGCACGGGCGCCAAGCGCGCGCTCGTCTTCCTGGGCCGCACCCACTACTACGAGGGTCACGGCGTGGCCGCCGTCGCCCACGGCGTGCGCACCGCCGTCGCGGCCGGCGTCAAGACGATCATCCTCACCAACGGCTGCGGCGGCCTGCGCGAAGGGATGCGCCCCGGCCAGCCGGTCCTGATCGGCGACCACATCAACCTGACCGCCACCTCCCCGATCGTCGGCGCCAACTTCGTCGACCTGACCGACCTCTACTCCCCCCGCCTGCGCGCCCTGTGCAAGGAGGTCGACCCGACCCTGGAGGAGGGCGTCTACGCCCAGTTCCCCGGCCCGCACTACGAGACGCCGGCCGAGATCCGCATGGCCCGCGTCATCGGCGCGGACCTGGTCGGCATGTCCACGGTCCTGGAGGCGATCGCCGCCCGCGAGGCCGGCGCGGAGGTCCTCGGCATCTCCCTGGTGACCAACCTCGCCGCCGGCATGACGGGCGAACCCCTCAACCACGAGGAGGTCCTCCAGGCAGGCCGAGACAGCGCCACCCGCATGGGCTCCCTCCTGGCCCAGGTGCTGGAACGCCTGTAACCCGGCGAAGCCGCCGGCGGGGGGGATCCCGCAGCCGCGCACGGCGCCCCGGAAAAGCACCCGGAAACGGGGACCGAACCGGTAGCGGCGCACGGCAACCCGGAAAGGCGACCGGGGACGGGGAAGGAAGAGGCGGGAAGGAACCGGTGGCCGCGCGCGGCGCCCCGGAAAGGCGACCGCGAACGGGGAACGAACCGTTTGCCGCGTGCGGCGGGAAGGGGACGTGTCGGGGGGGTGTCCGCCCGCAGCGGTTGGCGCGTCAACGCCGGGTACCGCACAAACACCCGATTCCGCGCCGTTCCGAGGACGGACCCCCCGGCGCGGCCCCGCCCCGCTCCCCCACCGCAAGCGCTACGCGCACCCCCACCCCCGTCACAGGCCGCCGCAGGCACCCCGCACCGCACCGCCCCGCACACCCCGCCCCCACCGACAACGAGAGGCTGACCCCACGTGCACGACGACCTCATGGCACGGGCCAAGGCATGGCTCGCCGAGGACCCCGACGCGGACACCCGCGCGGAACTCGCCGCGCTCATCGACGCGGGCGACAAGGCCGAGCTGGAGGCGCGCTTCGCCGGCACCCTCCAGTTCGGCACCGCCGGCCTCCGCGGCGAACTGGGCGCGGGCCCCCTGCGCATGAACCGCTCCGTGGTCATCCGCGCAGCCGCAGGCCTCGCCGCGTACCTGAAGAAGCAAGGCACCCCCCACGGCGACGGCAACGCCGGCCTCGTCGTCATCGGCTACGACGCCCGCCACAAGTCGGCGGACTTCGCCCGCGACACCGCCGCCGTCATGACCGGCGCCGGCCTGCGCGCGGCCGTACTACCGCGCCCTCTGCCCACCCCGGTCCTCGCCTTTGCCATCCGGCACCTGGGCGCGGTCGCCGGCGTGGAGGTCACCGCCAGCCACAACCCGCCCCGCGACAACGGCTACAAGGTGTACCTCGGCGACGGCTCCCAGATCGTCCCGCCCGCCGACGCGGAGATCGCGGCGGAGATCGACGCGATCACGTCCCTCGACGCGGTCCCCCGCCCGGACACCGGCTGGGAGACCCTCGGCGACGACGTCCTGGAGGCGTACCTCGCCCGCACGGACGCCGTCCTCGCCCAGGGCTCCGCGCGCACGGCCCGCACGGTCTACACGGCGATGCACGGCGTCGGCAAGGAGACCCTGCTCGCCGCCTTCGCCCGCGCGGGCTTCCCCGCCCCCGCCCTGGTCGCCGAGCAGGCCGACCCGGACCCGGACTTCCCGACCGTCGCCTTCCCCAACCCGGAGGAGCCCGGCGCGATGGACCTGGCCTTCGCCAAGGCCCGCGAGACCGGCCCGGACCTGATCATCGCCAACGACCCGGACGCGGACCGCTGCGCGGCGGCCGTGAAGGACGGCACGGACTGGCGCATGCTGCGCGGCGACGAGGTGGGCGCGCTGCTCGCCGCCCACCTGGTCGCCCGCGGGGCGCACGGCACGTTCGCGGAGTCGATCGTCTCCTCCTCCCTCCTCGGCCGCATCGCCGAGAAGGCGGGCCTGCCCTACGAGGAGACCCTGACCGGCTTCAAGTGGATCGCCCGCGTCGAGGGCCTGCGCTACGGCTACGAGGAGGCCCTCGGCTACTGCGTGGACCCCCAGGGCGTACGGGACAAGGACGGCATCACCGCGGCCCTGCTGATCACGGAGCTGGCCTCCCAGCTCAAGGAGGAGGGCCGCACCCTCCTGGACCTGCTCGACGCCCTGGCCGTGGAGCACGGCCTGCACGCCACGGACCAGCTCTCGGTCCGCGTCGAGGACCTCTCCCTGATCGCCGACGCGATGCGCCGCCTGCGCGAGCAGCCCCCGACGGAACTGGCGGGACTGCCGATCACCCGCGCGGAGGACCTGACGCGGGGCACGGAGAAGCTGCCCCCGACGGACGGCCTGCGCTACACGCTGGACGGCGCGCGCGTGATCGTCCGCCCGTCGGGCACGGAGCCCAAGCTGAAGTGCTACCTGGAGGTCGTGGTCCCGGTCGGGGACCGTACCGGCCTCCCGGCGGCCCGCGCGAAGGCCGCCGGCCTCCTGGCGCAGATCAAGCACGACCTGTCGACGGCGGCGGGCATCTGACACGCGTGGGCCCCGGGACACCCCGGGGCCCACGCACACCCGCCGAGCCCCGGCCCAGGGCCCCGGCCCCGAGCGCGGCCTCGCTCCCAGAACCCCAGAACCCCAGAACCTCAGCCCACGGCCAGCAGGATCGCCAGGACCACCGCGCCCGCCAGCGCCGGCCCCGCGATCTCGTAGGCCCAGCGGACGCTCACCTCGCCCTGCGCGCTCTCGACGTGCGCCCGGGCCTCCTGGAGTTCGCGCAGGTCGTTCATGAACTGGTCGCCCTCGGCCCGGATGGGCCCGCCGGCGGCCGCCCCGGCCCCGGAGGCGCCCCCCGCGAGGCCGCCGACCCCGCCGACGTTCCCCCGGCCGAAGAGGCCTCCGCGTCCGGTCGCCCCGGGTTCGCCCGCCGCGGCGGCCCGCGTCTCCTGCCGCGCCGCCCGCTTGCGCGCCCGCATCGACACGGGCACCGCCCACAGCTGGTACTTGGCACCGGAGACGGCGACCACCTCGTTGGAGTAGCCGGACCGCAGGCCGGCGACCTGGCTCCAGGGCAGCACGATCACACGGAAGGGGTTGCGGACGCGCAGCCGGTCGTCGTTGACGTACACGGCGGGCCGGAACGTGAAGGCGATCACGAGCGGCACGGTGAGGATCATCCCGGCCAGCGCCAGCCACGGGACCCGCCCGCTGCCGGTGAACATCGCGTCGAAGCCCAGCCACAGGATGATGGCGAGCAGCAGGACGCCGCCCGCGATCGCGCCGGACGACCGGCGGACCCGGTCCTGGAACTCGGGGGCCGGCGGCTGCGGCGCGGGGGACTCGTGCTCGGGCGTCGTCATGGCCCCGATTCTGCCCGAAACCCGCACCCGCCCCTCTCCCGGTACCGCCCCGACGAGACCATCCCACCCGAGCCACCCCACCGGGCCGCCACGTCCCCACCACCGGAGCCACCCACCCCCGGCCGAACCCGCCCACACAACCGGACCAGGCACGACCACACCCACCCACCACCAGGCCCCCACCGCCCCACCTCCCTCCTCCACCCCCCGGTGACCCGCCCCACACCCCCGGAGGCACCCCTTCCGTACCGCCGGGGGTGTACAGCCGCTACGCGCGTAGATATGCTCCTCTGGTGACCATGCCCACTTCTGCACCCTCCGCGCGGCCGCTCTCCGGCGTCACGGCGTCCGACAGCTCGCTGCGCCGCTTCCTGCACGGGCTGCCCGGCGTCGACGCGGTCGGCCTGGAGGCGCGCGCCGCCTCGCTCGGCACCCGTTCCATCAAGACCACCGCGAAGGCGTACGCCATCGACCTCGCCATCTCGATGGTCGACCTGACGACGCTGGAAGGCGCGGACACCCCGGGCAAGGTCCGGGCGCTCGGCGCCAAGGCGGTCCACCCCGACCCGACGGACCGTACGGCCCCCACCACGGCCGCGGTCTGCGTCTACCCGGACATGGTGGCCGCGGCGAAGGAGGCCGTCGCCGGTTCGGGCGTCAAGGTCGCCTCGGTGGCCACCGCCTTCCCCGCGGGCCGCGCCGCCCTCGACGTGAAGCTGGCCGACGTGCGCGAGGCCGTCGCCGCCGGCGCCGACGAGATCGACATGGTCATCGACCGCGGGGCGTTCCTCGCGGGCAGGTACCTGAAGGTGTTCGACGAGATCACCGCCGTGAAGGAGGCGTGCGGGACCGCCGCCCGCCTGAAGGTGATCTTCGAGACCGGCGAGCTGTCGACGTACGACAACATCCGCCGCGCCAGCTGGCTCGGCATGCTCGCCGGGGCGGACTTCATCAAGACCTCCACCGGAAAGGTCGCGGTCAACGCGACCCCCGCCAACACGCTCCTGATGCTGGAGGCCGTACGCGACTTCCGGGCGCAGACCGGCGTGCAGGTGGGCGTGAAACCGGCCGGCGGCATCCGCACCAGCAAGGACGCGATCAAGTTCCTCGTGCTGGTCAACGAGACCGCGGGCGAGGACTGGCTGGACAACCACTGGTTCCGCTTCGGCGCCTCCTCGCTTCTGAACGACCTGCTGATGCAGCGTCAGAAGCTGGCCACCGGCCGCTACTCCGGCCCCGACTACGTGACGGTGGACTGATCCCCATGGCATCCGCATTCGAGTACGCACCCGCGCCCGAGTCCCGCTCGGTCGTCGACATCGCCCCCTCCTACGGCCTGTTCATCGACGGCGAGTTCACGGACGCGGCCGACGGCAAGGTATTCAAGACGGTCAGCCCGTCCACCGAGGAGGTCCTCTCCGAGGTCGCCCAGGCGGGCGAGGCGGACGTCGACCGCGCGGTGCGGGCCGCCCGCAAGGCGTTCGGGAAGTGGTCGGCCCTGCCGGGCTCCGAGCGCGCCAAGTACCTGTTCCGCATCGCCCGGATCATCCAGGAGCGCAGCCGCGAGCTGGCCGTCCTGGAGACGCTGGACAACGGCAAGCCGATCAAGGAGACCCGCGACGCGGACCTCCCCCTGGTGGCCGCGCACTTCTTCTACTACGCGGGCTGGGCCGACAAACTCGACCACGCCGGTTTCGGTGCGGCCCCGAAGCCCCTCGGTGTGGCCGGTCAGGTCATCCCCTGGAACTTCCCCCTGCTGATGCTGGCGTGGAAGATCGCCCCGGCCCTGGCGACCGGCAACACGGTGGTCCTCAAGCCCGCCGAGACGACCCCCCTGTCCGCCCTCTTCTTCGCGGACGTCTGCCGCCAGGCGGGCCTGCCCAAGGGCGTCGTCAACATCCTGCCGGGCTACGGCGACGCGGGCGCCGCGCTCGTCGCGCACCCGGACGTGAACAAGGTCGCCTTCACCGGCTCCACGGCCGTCGGCAAGGAGATCGCGCGCACGGTCGCGGGCACGGGCAAGAAGCTCACCCTGGAACTGGGCGGCAAGGGCGCCAACATCGTCTTCGACGACGCCCCGATCGACCAGGCCGTCGAGGGCATCGTCACCGGCATCTTCTTCAACCAGGGGCAGGTGTGCTGCGCGGGCTCCCGCCTCCTCGTGCAGGAGTCGGTCCACGACGAGGTGCTGGACGCCCTCAAGCGCCGCCTGAGCACCCTCCGCCTGGGCGACCCGCTGGACAAGAACACGGACATCGGCGCGATCAACTCCGCCGAGCAGCTGGCCCGGATCACCGCGCTGGCCGACCGCGGCGAGGCGGAGGGCGCCGAGCGCTGGTCCCCGTCCTGCGAACTGCCCGCCTCCGGCTACTGGTTCGCGCCGACGCTGTTCACCGGCGTCACGCAGGCGCACACCATCGCCCGTGACGAGATCTTCGGCCCGGTACTGTCCGTCCTCACCTTCCGCACGCCGGACGAGGCGGTCGCCAAGGCGAACAACACCCAGTACGGACTGAGCGCGGGCATCTGGACCGAGAAGGGGTCGAGGATCCTCGCCGTCGCGAGCAAGCTCCGCGCGGGCGTGATCTGGTCCAACACGTTCAACAAGTTCGACCCGGCGTCGCCGTTCGGCGGCTACAAGGAGTCGGGCTTCGGCCGCGAGGGCGGCCGCCACGGCCTGGAGGCGTACCTCGATGTCCGATAAGACCGGCAAGACTGAGCGACTCTCCGTCTTCAAGACCTACAAGCTGTACGTCGGCGGGAAGTTCCCGCGTTCCGAGAGCGGCCGGGTGTACGAGGTGAGCGACGCAGAGGGCAACTGGCTGGCGAACGTCCCGCTCGCCTCCCGCAAGGACGCCCGCGACGCGGTCGTGGCCGCGCGCAAGGCGTTCGGTGGCTGGTCGGGCGCGACCGCGTACAACCGCGGCCAGATCCTCTACCGCGTGGCCGAGATGCTGGAGGGCCGCCGCGAGCAGTTCGTGCGCGAGGTCGCCGGCGCGGAGGGCCTGTCCGGGCCGAAGGCGGCGGCGGTCGTGGACGCCACGATCGACCGCTGGGTCTGGTACGCGGGCTGGACCGACAAGATCGCCCAGGTGACCGGCGGCGCCAACCCGGTCGCGGGCCCGTTCTTCAACCTCTCCTCGCCCGAGCCGACCGGCGTCGTGGCCGTCCTGGCCCCGCAGGAGTCGTCGTTCCTGGGCCTGGTCTCGGTGATCGCCCCGGTGATCGCGACCGGCAACACGGCGGTGGTGATCGCCAGCGAGAAGTCCCCGCTCCCCGCCCTCTCCCTGGGCGAGGTGCTGGCCACCTCCGACCTCCCAGGCGGCGTGGTCAACGTCCTCTCCGGCCGTACGGCGGAGATCGCGGCGCCGCTCGCCGCCCACCAGGACGTCAACGCGATCGACCTCGCGGGTGCCGACGAGTCACTGGCGAAGGAGCTGGAGATCGCGGCGGCGGACAACCTCAAGCGCGTCCTGCGTCCACAGCCTGTGGACAACTGGTCGGCGACGCCGGGCACCGACCGCATGACGGCGTTCCTGGAGACGAAGACGGTCTGGCACCCGACCGGGTCGCTGGGCGCCTCCGGTTCGTCGTACTGACGCCACCGGCGCTGCCGTGGCGACAGCCCGCGGCCACACCGACGAGAGCCGCGGCTTCCCTCCGTCCGGGGAAGCCGCGGCTCTCTTGCGCGGGCGGGGACGCCCAGGCGGTCAGCGCACCGCGCCGAGCGCCTGTCCCAGCAGCGGAACGCTCCCCAGCGACGGCGCCTGCGCCACCGGGTGGGTGAGCGTCTGCGAGGTCAGCGGCTTGAAGTCAGCGAGCTGGGTGCCCACCCCGTTGTCCAGCGGGTCGACGCCGGTGCCCGCCAGCGGGTTGGGCTTGAGACCGGCCACCGGACCGGTGACGTAGCCGACGATCCCCGTCATCGCCCGCAGGCCCGCCTGCGGGTCGACCTTGCCGACGGAGCCGGTCTGGTACTCGCCGCCCAGGATCGGGAGGCTCTCCGCCGCGGCGGTCGCCGCGCCCGCGCCCAGGACGGCACCTGCGGCCGTCACGGCGATCAGGGCGCGCCGGACGGTGGGACGGGGAACGGACACGGACGCGTGTCGGGCCTGTCGGGCCATTTCGGTGCCACCTTCTGATGCGCAGAGTAACGAGAACAGCGCACAGGGTAGTTGAGACGCAGCCCACGCACCAAAGCCGACCCGCGGGGTCGGCAGGAGAGCCACCATGCGTCAAACTGGTGTTCCGTGAGCCTTCATCCCCCGTCACCCGCCCGTGTCGTGCTGCTCTGCGGTCCCTCGGGCTCGGGCAAGTCCCTGGTCGCCGCCCGTTCCGGGCTGCCCGTGCTGCGCCTCGACGACTTCTACAAGGAGGGCGACGACCCCACGCTGCCGCTGGTGGCGGGGAGTTCGGACATCGACTGGGACCATCCCGGCTCGTGGGACGCCGACGTCGCCGTGGCGGCGATCTCCCGGCTGTGCGCGACGGGCTCCACGGGCGTACCGGTGTACGACCTCGGACGCAGCGCCCGCACCGGCGAGGAGACGCTGCACATCGGGCGTACGCCGCTGTTCGTCGCGGAGGGGATCTTCGCGGCGGAGATCGTGGAGCGCTGCCGTGAACTGGGCCTGCTGGCCGACGCGCTGTGCCTGACCCGGGGCGCGGTCACCACCTTCCGGCGGCGTTTCCTGCGGGATCTCAAGGAGGGCCGCAAGTCGGTGCCGTTCCTGTTGCGCCGTGGCTGGCGGCTGATGCGGGCCGAGCGGGCGATCGTGAGCCGCCAGGTCTCGCTGGGTGCCCATGCCTGCGGCCGGGACGAGGCGTTGGGCCGGCTGGCGGCAGCGGCGGCGGGCCGGCAGGCGAGGACGCGCACGGCGGTGTAGCGGCGGCCCGCGGCGGCGTCACCGCGCCACGGCCGGCCGGCCGGGCGGGCGCAAGTGAAAGCGGGGCTGGACGGACCCCCCGGCCCTCCAGCCCCGCTCCCCTGTGCTCCCCCGCTTCCCCCGTGACTCCCCCCGTTCCCCCGTGCTTCCCCCGTTTCCCCCAGACCTCCGGCGGTTCGGGTCAGGCGACCAGTTCGCCGAAGGACTCCTCGTGGTCACGGCCGAAGCTGAGGACCTCGTCCTCGCGCAGCCGGCGCAGCGAGCGCCAGATGCTGGACTTCACCGTGCCGACGCTGATGCCGAGGATGTCCGCGATCTCCGGGTCCGTGCGGCCCTCGTAGTAGCGCAGGACCAGCATGGTGCGCTGGAGTTCGGGCAGCCGGGCGAGTGCCTGCCACAGGACCGCGCGCAGCTCGGTGCCGCGCATCGCGTCCGTGTCGCCGGGCGTCTCCGGCAGTTCCTCGGTCGGGTACTCGTTGAGCTTGCGGCGCCGCCAGGCGCTGATGTGCAGGTTGGTCATGGTGCGGCGGAGGTATCCGCCGACGGCCGCCTTGTCACTGATCCGGTCCCACGCCCGGTAGGTCGAGAACAGCGCGCTCTGCAGCAGGTCCTCGGCCTCGAAGCGGTCGCCGGTGAGGTGGTAGGCGGTGGCGTACAGGGAGGCGCGGCGCTCCTGGACGTAGGCGGTGAACTCCGCCTCCGACGGGCTGCGGCGCTCCCCCGAGGCCTCCCCGTACGCGGCTCCCCCGTGCGTTTCCCCCGTGTGCGTGTCGACCACCGTCATGTACGCGGTGTGCTGACGTCCGGTGCCGCGGGCGCATCCCCGCGCTCCCGCCGCGCCGGACTTCTCCGGTCCGCGGGTCACGTCGTGCAGACGCGTGACCACTGCGCTGGTGCTGGTGCTGTGCAGCGTGTTCATCTCGCGCCCCCCGTCGGTGGACCTCTGGTCTTCGGATCATTGCTTGCCGGTGACGAAAAGCTTGCCGGGGGCACTTCATGACCGTGTCCGCCGACTGTCACAGACCTGTCACAGGGCCTCGAGTCGCCGATCCATCCGCGGGGAGCCGTACGGGTGTCGAAACCCCGGCCCCGCATGGGCCAGAATGAGGCTCGTGCCTTCCCTGTTGCTGATCGAGGACGACGACGCCATCCGGACGGCCCTGGAGCTCTCACTGACGCGCCAGGGACACCGGGTGGCCACTGCTGCCAGTGGTGAGGACGGTCTGAAGCTGTTGCGCGAGCAGCGGCCTGACCTGATCGTGCTGGACGTGATGCTGCCCGGCATCGACGGGTTCGAGGTGTGCCGGCGCATCCGGCGCACGGACCAGTTGCCGATCATCCTGCTCACCGCGCGCACCGATGACATCGACGTGGTGGTGGGCCTGGAGTCGGGCGCCGACGACTACGTTGTCAAGCCCGTGCAGGGCCGGGTGCTGGACGCCCGGATCCGGGCGGTGCTGCGGCGCGGCGAGCGGGAGGCGAACGACGCGGCGGCCTTCGGCAGCCTGGTCATCGACCGCTCGGCGATGACGGTGACGAAGAACGGCGAGGACCTGCAGCTCACGCCGACCGAGCTGCGGCTGCTCCTGGAGCTGAGCCGGCGGCCCGGTCAGGCGCTGTCCCGGCAGCAGTTGCTGCGGCTGGTGTGGGAGCACGACTACCTCGGTGACTCGCGGCTCGTGGACGCCTGTGTGCAGCGGCTGCGGGCCAAGGTGGAGGACGTCCCGTCCTCGCCGACGCTGATCCGGACCGTGCGCGGGGTCGGTTACCGCCTGGACGCGCCTCAGTGACCAAAGAGCAAGGGGAGTCCGCCGGCGGGGCCGCGGAACGCAAGGGAGTGCTGTCCCGGTGGCGGTTCACCAGTCTGCGGCTGCGGCTGGTCGTCGTCTTCGCGCTGGTGGCGCTGACGGCCGCGGTGTCGGCGTCCGGGATCGCGTACTGGCTCAACCGCGAGGCGGTGCTGACGCGCGCGCAGGACGCGGTGCTGCGTGACTTCCGGCAGGAGATGCAGAACCGTGCGGGCACGCTGCCGGTGCACCCCGGGCAGGACCAGTTGCAGCGCACCGCCGGGCAGATGGCGGGCAGCAGCCAGCGGTTCAGCGTGCTGCTGGTGGGCCAGGACACGAACGGGCGTGCGGTGTACGCGAGTTCCGGCGGGCTGAGCGGGTTCGCGCTGGAGGACGTGCCGGAGTCGCTGCGGACCGCGGTGAACAAGGAGCAGTCGCTCTCCTCGGGGAACAAGTCGGCGTACCACCTGTACTGGCAGCGGGTGACCGAGCACGGCACGCCGTACCTGGTGGCCGGCACGAAGGTGATCGGGGGCGGCCCGACCGGTTACATGCTCAAGTCGCTGGAGCCGGAGGCGAAGGACCTCAACTCGCTGGCCTGGTCGCTGGGGATCGCGACCGCGCTGGCGCTGGTCGGGGCCGCGCTGCTCGCGCAGGCGGCGGCGACGACCGTGCTGAAGCCGGTGCACCGGCTCGGGGTGGCCGCGCGGCGGCTCGGCGAGGGGCGCCTCGACACCCGGCTGAGGGTGTCCGGCACGGACGAACTCGCCGATCTGTCGCGGACGTTCAACAACGCGGCGGAGGCGCTGGAGAAACGGGTCGCGGACATGGCCGCACGGGACGAGGCGTCCCGGCGCTTCGTGGCGGACATGAGCCATGAGCTGCGGACGCCGCTGACCGCCATCACCGCCGTGACGGAGGTGCTCGAGGACGAGCTGGAGTTCGAGGGCGGCGGCATCGATCCCATGATCGAACCGGCGGTACGGCTGGTGGTGAGCGAGACCCGGCGGCTGAACGACCTGGTCGAGAACCTGATGGAGGTCACCCGCTTCGACGCGGGCACCGCCCGGCTGGTGCTGGACGACGTCGACCTCGCCGACCAGATCACCGCGTGCATCGACGCGCGTGCCTGGCTGGACGCGGTGGAACTGGACGCGGAGCGCGGCCTGCACGCCCGGCTGGACCCGCGCCGCCTCGACGTCATCCTCGCCAACCTGATCGGCAACGCGCTCAAGCACGGTGGTTCGCCGGTGCGGGTGTCGGTGCGCGAGTCGGCCGGGGAGACGGCCCAGGACGCGGAGATCGTCATCCAGGTGCGCGACCACGGTCCCGGCATCCCCGAGGACGTCCTGCCGCACGTCTTCGACCGGTTCTACAAGGCGAGCGCCTCCCGGCCGCGGTCGGAGGGCAGCGGACTGGGTCTGTCCATCGCCCTGAACAACGCCCACATCCACGGCGGTGACATCACCGCGGCCAACTCGCCCGAGGGCGGCGCGGTGTTCACGCTGCGGCTGCCGCGGGACGCCTCCGCGCTCACCGAGGAGCCCGGGGAGGCCGCGGCGGGCGGCGGCGGGGCGCGGGACAACGGCAAGAACAGCACCAGCACGAACGGCGCCGGGCCGGGCACGGCCGACGGCGCGAAGGGGGGTGCCCGGTGAGGGCGCGCGGGACCCGCGGACGCCGGGCGTCCGTCCACCGGCCGCTGCTGGCGCTGCCGGCTCTGGCCCTGCTGCTCGCCGGGTGCGGGATCCGGCCGACCGGGGTGCCCACGGACTTCGGCGGGGCGCCCTCCCGGGTGCCGTGCTCGCTGTCCCAGCCCGAGCCGACCACGCAGGCCTCGCGCGGGGTGCCGGTGCAGGCGTTCCTGCTGTGCGGCTCGTCGCTGGTCACGGTGGACCGCGTGGTGCGGGTGCCGGAGGGCACGGCGGACGCGCGGCGGCGGGTGATCGTGGCCGGCGGCCTGCTGACCCAGCTCGCGGCACCGCCGTCGCCCAGCGAGAAGGCGGCCGGATACACCACGCACGTCCCGGCCGGTCTGACCGTCTCCGGGCCGCGCCCGAAGGACCCCGAGGACAGCCTGCGGCTGAGCACCGCGCCGAGCGGCCTCGACCCGTACGCGCTCGCGCAGATCGTCTGCACCCTGTCCGACTCGGCGGCGGCCGAGGGCGACGGCTCGGTGGTCCTCGGCGGTCCCACCGGCCCCCACCTGCACCGCTACGACTGCACCGACGACCTCCGCTCCCACCCCGGCACGACGAAGCCCCCGTCCGCGGAGGTCACAGGGGCCTGAGGGCCGGGACGAGCGCGGGCACGGAGTGGGGCGGGGCCGCCCCGCTCCGTGCGGCGCCGCGCACGCCCCCGTTCCCGCGCCCCCGTGTGGCATGGGACTCATCGTGGGGTGTGCCGCATTTCGCCGGAACCGTTCGCGGCGGGGGGCGCGTCTAGGGGGGCGTGCAGCTTCAAGGCTCCATCGGCGGCAGCGCCGCGTTCCGCGTCCGCGTGACAGGGGGTGTCCTCCTCGTCGCCCATCTCGCGTTCGTCGCCTGGCTGATGCTGCGGCCGCTCGACGTCCCGTGGGTGATGCCGGCCAATCTGCGGCCGCTCGCCACCATCCGCGCCGACCTCGCGCTCGGCGGTGCCGAGGCGGCCCGGCGCATCGGTGAGGGGCTGGCGCTGCTGGCCCCCCTCGGAGTGCTGCTGCCGCTGGTGCACGGCAGGACCGATTCCTCGCCCGTGCCGTCCTGGGTCCGTACGACCGCCGCCGGCGCCCTGGTGTCGCTCGGCATCGCCCTCCTGCAGACCGGTGTGCCCGGCCGCGTGGTGGACGTCGACACCCTGCTCCTGAACACCCTCGGCGTGGCGCTCGCCCACGTCGCGCTGGTCCCCGCGGCGCGCGCCCGTCTCCGTCGCAGGGCGGAGCGGCGGGGCGTGCCGTCCGTACGCCCGCAGGACGCCCCTCAGGGACGGACCCCGACGATTCCCAGGGTCGGGATCGCCCCTTGGAGCGACGCTTTGCCCCCTTCGTCTCCGTAGCGTGGTCGTCAGACGGGGCCGCCGACGGGGAGGCCCCGCACCGACAGCCCACGGAGGCACCGAGATGAGCGCCCTTTCCCGCCCCACCCACGGCCGCGTGATCGGCGGAGTGTGCGCCGCCCTGGCCCGCCGCTTCGGCACCTCCGCGACGACGATGCGCGTGATCTTCCTGCTCTCCTGCCTGCTGCCCGGCCCGCAGTTCCTGCTCTACATCGCGCTGTGGATCCTGCTGCCCGCCGAGGGCAGGGCGGCGCGCACGGCCTGGTAGCCGCAGCACACGACGCCGCCGGGGCGCACCCTGAAGCAAGGGGTGCGCCCCGGCGGCGTACCGGCACCACTGCCGGCGCGGGTGCGGCTCAGCCCAGCGGCAGGCCGTTCACCGGCAGGCCGTGCGTGGGCAGGCCCTTCACGGGCAGCCCGCCGAGCAGGCCGGCGACGGGGGCGGTCGGGCCGTGCTCCAGCATGTTCTGGGCCACCGGCTGGGCGGCGGCGAGGCCCGTCTCGACGGCCGGCTTGGCCTGGTTGAGCGCCTGGCCGGCACCCGGGAGCGTCTTGGTGACGTTCTCCGTGGGGAGCGCCTTGCTGACGGTGCCGAGCGCCTGGCCGGCGTCCGGGGCGGCCGGCGCGGCGTTCGCGGCACCCGCGCCGGCCGCGGCGAACGCTGCACCGAGGGCGGCGACACCGAGGGTCTTGACGGCAGACTGCTTCATGTAAATGCGTCCTTGACTGGAAGACGGGGGACTGAGCGGTCCTCGACCGTAAACACGGCGAGTGCCGCACCGCAAACATCGAAATGCGGACGGGTTGTGAATCCCGTTCGCGGCACAGCCCCTCCGCATATGCGGGTTCAGTCCTCCAACTCCGTAGAATCGCTGGTGGAAGCGGTCTGCCGGAACAGCCATTCGGATTTCAGGGCCGCGTATCCGGGTTTGAGGACGTCATTGATCATCGCCAGTCGTTCATCGAAAGGAATGAACGCTGATTTCATCGCATTGACGGAGAACCACTGCATGTCGTCGAGCGTGTAACCGAATGCGTCGACAAGGTGCTCGAATTCCCGGCTCATGCTCGTACCGGACATGAGCCGGTTGTCCGTGTTGACCGTGGCGCGGAAGAACAGCCGCCGCAGCAGACCGATCGGGTGCTCCGCATACGAGGCGGCGGCGCCGGTCTGGAGGTTGGAACTGGGGCACAGTTCCAGCGGGATGCGCTTGTCCCGGACGTAGGCGGCCAGGCGTCCGAGTTCGACCGTGCCGTCCTCGCGGACGTGGATGTCGTCGATGATCCGCACCCCGTGTCCCAGCCGGTCGGCGCCGCACCACTGCAGTGCCTGCCAGATGGACGGCAACCCGAAGGCCTCCCCGGCATGGATGGTGAAGTGGTTGTTGGCCCGCTTCAGGAGCTCGAAGGCGTCCAGGTGCCGGGTGGGCGGGTAGCCGGCCTCGGCACCCGCGATGTCGAAGCCGACGACCCCCGCGTCCCGGTACCGGTCGGCGAGTTCGGCGATCTCCAGGGAGCGGGCGGCGTGCCGCATGGCGGTGAGCAGGGCGCCGACGCGGATGCGGCGCCCCTGCGCGAGCGCGGCCCCCTCCCCTTCCCTGAAGCCTTGGTCGACCGCCTCGACGACCTCCTCGAGGCTCAGCCCGCCCTCCAGGTGCTGCTCGGGGGCGTAGCGCACCTCGGCGTAGACGACACCGTCCGCGGCGAGGTCCTCGGCGCACTCGCGGGCGACCCGGACGAGCGCGTCGCGGGTCTGCATCACGCCGACCGTGTGCGAGAAGGTCTCCAGGTACCGCTCCAGGGAGCCGGAGTCCGCGGCCTCGCGGAACCACAGGCCGAGCTTCTCCGGGTCACTGTCGGGCAGTCGGGAGTAGCCGCCGGCGCGGGCCAGTTCCACGACGGTCGCGGGACGCAGCCCGCCGTCGAGGTGGTCGTGCAGCAGAACCTTGGGCGCCCGGCGGATCTGGTCACGGCTCGGGACGCTCCCCCGGTGTGCGGGGGCACTCCCCGGCCGGGCAGGCTGGCTCGTCATTTCCGCACTGTAACGCCTACGCGCGTAGAAAGCGCGGTACCCGGGGCCGTGCGTGCGTGCAGTCGTACGGACCGCCGGGTGTACGCCACTTGGGTGACCGGTACGCGCCCGTGCGCCTTGGTCGATACGTAACGGTGACCGCACGGACGGGTCGCGTACACCAGGCCTTCTGACACTGTTCTGTCATGGCACAGCAAGCGACGCCGGTTCGCACGGCCCGGCTGGGGAGGACGCTCGGCCCGGAGCCGACAGCGGTGAGCGGAGCGGTGCTGCTGCTCCCGGCGGGCCGGGAGGTGTCCGCGCGCGGGCCCTCCGCACTGGCCGCCGCCTCCGTGCGCACGCTCGGGCGCGGACTGGCCCGCGCGGGCCGCGCCGAGGGCCTTGCCACCCACGTGGTGCGCTACCGCTACCGCGGCTGGAACGGCAGCGAGGCCCACCTCGCGCACGACGCCACCTGGGCCGTCGAGGAGACCGTACGGCGCTACGGGGACGTCCCCGTGTGCCTGGCCGGGCTCGACATGGGCGGCCGGGCGGCGCTGCACGCCGCCGGGCACGAGGCCGTCAACTCGGTGGTGGCGATCGCCCCCTGGCTGCCCGAGGACGACGTCGCCGCCTCGCCCGAACCGGTGAAGCAGCTCGCCGGCCGGCAGGTGCTGATCGTGCACGGCACGAACGACGAACGCACCGACCCCGAGCTGTCCTTCCGGTTCGCGGAGCGCGCGAAGAAGGCGAACCGTGACGTCTGCCGCTTCGAAGTCCACGCCGACGGGCACGGGTTGCGCCAGTACCGGGACGAAGTACGCGCGCTCACGGCGAACTTCGTGATGGGCGCGCTGTTCGGCCGTGTGCTGTCGCGGCCGGTGCAGGACGCGCTGGCGGCACCGCCGCCGCTCGGGCTGCGGATGCCGCTCGCGGCGGGGTTCGGCAGGTCGCTGCGGCAGTGACCCGCCGGCAGGGCCTCCCCGCGGCGGCGCACCGGGGCCTCGGCGTCGTCGTCACGGGCTACGGCAGCAGTCTGCCCCGCCGGGAGAGCAGGAACTTCTTGAAGGCCGCCACCGGTGGCGTGTCCGGGTGGCCCTCCAGCCAGGCGACACCGATCTCGCGCACCGCGCGCGGCGCCGTGACCGTCAGTTCGGCCACTCCCGGCCGGGGCACCGCCGGCGGCGGCAGGAGGGCGACCCCGAGCCCGGCCGCCACCAGTCCCCGCAGGGTCTCCGTCTCCTCCCCCTCGAAGGCGATCCGCGGCGTGAAACCCGCCTCCCGGCACAGC
Source organism: Streptomyces sp. NPDC056160 (assembly GCF_042268205.1). Lineage (NCBI taxonomy): Bacteria > Bacillati > Actinomycetota > Actinomycetes > Kitasatosporales > Streptomycetaceae > Streptomyces > Streptomyces sp. NPDC056160. The sequence continues at coordinate 89,566 of NZ_JBHJUW010000009.1, read as the reverse complement.
GCGTCGGCGATCCGGCGCATGCCGTAGCCGGGCTCCAGGGTCACGAAGGTCTCGTCGGCGGCCTCGGCCAGCCGGACGCGGCGCCGGGTGGCGAGCCGGTGGTCGGCGGGGACGACCAGCCGCAGCTTCTGCTCGTCCAGGCGCCGGGCGACGAGGCCGGGGGCGTCGGGGACCGGTGAGGTGAGGCAGAGGTCGAGTTCGCCCGCGCGCAGCCGCTCCAGCATCGCCTCGCCGTAGTTCTGCACCAGGCTGAAGCGGACGCGGGGATGGTCGGCGCGGAAGGCCTGGAGCAGCCCTGGCACGGTCTCGGCGCCCATGGTGTGCAGGAAGCCGAAGGCGACCTTGCCGGTGGCCGGGTCGGCATCGGCGCGCACCTCCTCGGCGGCGCGTCTGACCTCGGCGAGGGCGCGTTCGACGGAGCCCAGGAAGGTGCGCCCGGCGGGCGTGAGGGACACGGTACGGCCGCGCCTGGCGAACAGATCGACGCCGAGGTCCTGCTCCAGGCGGACCATGGCCCGGGACAGGGTGGACTGCGGGACCCGCATCTCCTGCGCGGCGCGGGTCACGTGCTCGGTGCGGGCGACACCGGCGAAGTACGCGAGCCGGGGCGCGAGCAGCCGCGTGACCTCCTCGCCGCTCCTCGTCATGACTTCTGTGTCACCGGACGGTGACACGCGCCGCTGTGACCTCTGCTGATGCACCATGGGAACGATTATGGCGAGTCCATGCATTGGACGGATGAACGCGGGCTTCCTACCGTCGAAGCATGTCTCCCGCCGATACCGGGGCGTCCACCGTCGTGGGCGCCGCGTCCGCCGCCCCCACCGCCTCTTCCGCCACCCCTCCTGACGCGTCCGCCGCTTCCCCTGGCGCCGACTCCCGGATGGCGCCGGGCGGCCCCGGCTACCGCCGGATGAGCCTCGCCCTCTTCCTCGCCGGGGTCGCCACCTTCGCGCTGCTGTACTCCACGCAGGCACTGCTCCCGCTGATCTCCGGCGAGTTCGGGGTGGCGGCGAGCGAGGCGAGCTGGACGGTGGCGGCGGCGACCGGGGGTCTCGCGCTCTTCGTCCTGCCGATGAGCGCGCTGTCGGAGCGTTTCGGGCGGCGTACGGTGATGACGGCGTCGCTGGCGGTCGCGGTGGCCGTCGGCCTGCTGGTGCCCTTCGCCCCCTCGCTTGGCGCGCTGGTGGCGCTGCGGGCGCTGCAGGGCGCCGCGCTCGCCGGACTGCCGGCCTCGGCGCAGGCGTACCTGGCCGAAGAGGTCCGCCCCAAGGCGCTGGTCACGGCGATCGGCCTGTTCGTGGCGGGCAACAGCGTGGGCGGGATGAGCGGCCGGGTCATCACCGGCTGGGTCGCCCAGGAGTGGGGCTGGCGGGTCGCCGTCGGCATCGTCGGCCTGATCGCGGTGGCGTGCGCGGTGGCCTTCCGCGTGCTGCTGCCGGCGCCGCGCCACTTCACGCCGGGCTCGCTGCGCCCGCGCGTGCTGGCCGGCACGGTCCGCGACCACCTGGCCAACCCGCTGCTGCGCCGTCTGTACGCGATCGGCGCGCTGTTCATGACGGTGTTCGGCGGGGTCTACACGGTGATCGGGTACCGCCTGACCGAGGCGCCGTTCTCCCTCCCGCAGGGCATCATCGGGTCGATCTTCCTGGTGTACCTGGTGGGTACGGTGTCGGCGTCGACGGCCGGCCGCCTGGTGGGCCGGGTGGGCCGCAGGGGCGCGCTGTACCTGGCGGGCGGCACGACGGCGGCGGGGCTGGTGGTGTCCCTGCTGGACTCCGTCGTCCTCGTCCTGCTGGGCCTGGTGCTGATCACGGCGGGCTTCTTCGCCGGCCACGCGGTCGCCTCCTCGGCGGTCAGCAGGACCGCCGCCCACGGCCGCGCGCAGGCCTCCGCCCTCTACCAGTCCGCGTACTACATCGGCTCCAGCGTCGGAAGCACGGTCGGCGCGACGGCCTTCCACGCCCAGGGCTGGGGCGGGACCGTCGGGGTGGGTCTCCTCGCGGTCGCGGGCGTCGTGACGATCACTGTGCTCGGCTCGCGGGCGGCCCGGCGCGCGGGAGCGCGGGACGGGCGCACGGAGCCGGCGGCGGCGTAGACGACCGCGAGGGGCAACGGCGGTCGCGGCGGACGCGATGGCGGTCGCGGCGGACACGCCCGATGGTCGCGACACTCGCGGCGGACGCGGTGGTCGCGAGAGCGACAGACACGGCGGATGCGACGGACGCGGACGGTCGCGAGAGCCGCAGCGGACGCGGCGGATGCGACGGACGCGGACGGTCGCGAGAGCCGCAGCGGACGCGGCGGATGCGACGGACGCGGACGGTCGCGAGAGCCGCAGCGGACACGGCGGATGCGACGGACGCGGACGGTCGCGAGAGCCGCAGCGGACGCGGCGGATGCGTCGGTCGCAGTGGTGGCGACAGACGCGACGGACGCGGTCGTCGAGCGTGCCGGCCATCCTTTGGCCTGCTGTTTCTTCCAGTCCGGGGGCCGTTGTCAGTGGGCTGCGGTAGCTTCCGAAGTGGCTGGGTGCGAGGACGCACCCCGGACATGACGGCCACAGGGGTGGGTGGACGACGATGGGCAACGGCGCGGCGGCGACGGCGGACCTCGACATGCAGCTGGAGAAGTACCGGGTCGAGCTGACCGGTTACTGCTACCGCATGCTCGGTTCGTCCTTCGAGGCGGAGGACGCGGTCCAGGACACGATGGTGCGCGCCTGGCGCAGCCATGACCGCTTCGAGGGCCGTTCGAGCCTGCGCTCCTGGCTGTACCGGATCGCGACCAACGTGTGCCTGGACATGCTGTCGGCGGGCAACAAGCGGGCCAGGCCGATGGACCTGACCGAGTCGACGCCGCTGGCCCGGGCCGCCCTGGCGCCCCGCCCCGACAACACGTGGCTGGAGCCGGTGCCGGACGGCCGGGTGCTGCCAGCCGTCGAGGACCCGGCGGAGGCGGCGGTCGCCAAGGAGTCCGTGCGGCTCGCCTTCATGGCCGCGCTCCAGCAGCTCCCGCCCAAGCAGCGTGCGGTACTGATCCTGCGCGAGGTGCTGGCCTGGAAGGCGAGCGAGGTCGCCGAGCTGCTGGGCACGACGGTCGCCTCGGTCAACAGCGCCCTGCAACGGGCCCGCGCCACGCTCGCCGAGCGCGACGACGCCGGTGCCCGCGCCGCCGTGTCCGACCCGCTGGACGAGGGGCAGCAGAAGCTCCTGGAGCGCTACGTGAAGGCGTTCGAGGGGTACGACATGACGGCGCTGACGGCGCTGCTGCACGAGGACGCGATCATGACGATGCCGCCGTTCGACCTGTGGCTGACGGGTTCGGCGGACATCACCGGCTTCATGACGACGATGGGCGCGGCCTGCGCGAACTCGCGGCTGGTGCCGGTCGAGGCCAACGGCCTGCCCGCCTTCGCCCAGTACAAGCCGGACCCGGACAACGGCGGCTACGCCCCCTGGGCCGTGCAGGTGCTGGAGATCTCAGCGGGCCGGATCGCCGGGTTCCACTGCTTCCTGGACACCCAGCGGTGGTTCCCGCTCTTCGGGCTCCCGCTCCACCTCGAAGGCGAGGCCGACCAGGTTCAGCAGGGCGTGTAGCGCGGGGTCCGGGGCGCGCAGGCGGATTCGTCCGCCTGCCCGCCGGGCGGCGAGCTGGAGCCGCGCCAGCAGGTCGACGGCCGCGAGGCCGGGCGGCCCCAGCCCGCCGACATCACAGACGACGACCGGGGGCGGTCCGGCTTCGAGCAGCGAGCGCACGTCGGCGCAGAGCCCGGCCACCTCGTCACGCGTGACGGGGCCGGGCAGCACGAGCACGGCGGGTGTCCTGGCATCCACGTGCGGTAGACCGGCGGCCCCACCGGAACTCATCGCCCGCGCGAAGAGTGAGTACGCCCTTTGAGTACGCGCGCTCAGGCCGGGACCCGCCGTCCGGCAGCAGCATGTCGCGCATGAGACAAGGTCCGTCCTCCCCACCCGCACACCACCCGCGGCCGACCGGGCTCGGTCACAAGGGCCGCAGGGGCCGCAGGCTCCGGGCGACGTTCTCCGCAGCCCTCATCGTGGCCGCCGCCCTGTCACTGGGAGCGGGCGTGACGGCGCGGCAGTGGTGGGACGGGGAGTCGTACCCGGTCGCCGACCCGTCCGTCACCGCCGACCGGCTGGACGCCCGTACCCGTGAGGTCTACGCGGCCCTCGGCCTGCCGGAGGCCGCACTGGACGACCAGTGGCTGCGCCAGGGCCGCAGGACGGGGGCCGACTGCCCGTACACCGGCCTGAGCCACCTGGCGGACCAGCTGAAGGACACGCCTGTGAGCGTGCCCGGTGTGATCACCGTCAGCAGCGAGTGGGCGCTGAAGGACGTCACACACCGCGCGGGACAGGCGGCGCTGCGGCGGGCCCGTACGGAACTGCGGCGGCAGGACTGGAAGGTCACCGCGTCTACGGCGGTCAACGGGGACGTGTCCCTGCTGGCGACTCCGCCCGGCAGTGACGCGAGCGTGTATGTCCGCACCTACCCCCACGACCGCCTCGCCGTCTCCGCGTCCTCGGGCTGCGCCCGCGTTCCGGAGGGAAGGTCGGTCGGCGAGCGGGGAGCACTCGACCTCCCGCCCCAGCGGCTGCCGGACGGGCTCCGCCGCTGATCCGCCCTGCCCCGGCGGAGATCACATTGACCCGCTCCCTCGCCGCCGCGGAAGGTGGGCGGCATGCGCCGACGATCAGCACCGCCCCTACCGCCCCGGATACCTGACGGCCGCCCGTCCGCCGAGGGGGCCGCGTGCGCGGGGTGCTGACCGGGTTCGCGGTCATCGCGGTCGTCATCGGCGTCGGGTACGTGCTCGGCCGGCGCGGTTCGCTCGGCGACCAGGGCCGGGAGGTGCTGACCCGGCTGGCCTTCCAGGTGGCCACCCCGGCGCTGCTGTTCACGACACTTGCGCGGGCCGACCTGTCGGTGGTGTTCTCCAGCCGGCTCCTCGTGACGGCGATGAGCACGGTGGCGGCGGCGGGCGTCTTCACGACGGTCGGCGTCGTCCGGCGCTGGGGGGTGGGCCGCACCACGATCGGCGCGCTGTGCTCCAGTTACGTCAACTCCGGCAACCTCGGCATCCCCATCGCCGCGTACGTCCTCGGCGACGCCTCGCTGGTGGCGCCGGTCCTGCTGTTCCAGCAGATCGTCGTCACGCCCGTCGCGCTGACGGTGCTCGACCTCGCCGGTGCCGGCGAAAAGGGCCCGCTGTGGCGGCGGCTGCTGACGCCGCTGCGCAATCCGATCGCGGTGGGCGCGCTGAGCGGTGTGGCGGTCTCCGCGAGCGGGGTGCGCGTCCCCGGCCCGGTTCTGGAGCCGCTGAACCTGATCGCCGGCATGTCCGTCCCGGCCGTCCTGCTGGCCTTCGGCATCGCCCTGCGCGGCAGCGCGGCGCCGGGCCGGGGGCGGGACCGCCATCCGGTGCTGCTTTCGGTGGCGCTGAAGTCGGTGGGCCAGCCGGTGGCCGCCTGGGCCCTGGCGGCAGGCGTCTTCGCACTGCACGGCGCCGCCCTGCTGGACGTGGTGGTGACCTCGGCCCTGCCCGCCGCACAGAACCTGTTCACGTACGCCGGCCGCTACCAGGTCGGTGAGGTACTGGCCCGCGAGTCGATCCTGCTGTCGACCGTCCTGGCGGTTCCTGTGCTGGTGGGGGTGGCGGCGGTGCTGGGGTGAGGGGGCGTCAGCCGGCCGGGAACTCGCTGGTGTCGAGGACGAGGCCGAAGGGGGCGGGGAGTTCGACCGGCTCACCGAACTTGGCCGTGACCAGGGGGACGGGGTGCGGGAGCGGGTGACACGGTGATGATCCCCTCGATGATCTCCACCTTGCTGCCCTCGGGCCATTCCATCTCCTCCCAGAACCGGACGAGGTCGTCCCAGCTCTGGTCGGGGTCCTGGCTCACGGTGAGTGCGCTCATGGCGGTTTCTCCCATCGGTGCGTCACCGATCCCAGCATGCCGAACGGGACCGGTGGAGGTCCACCGGTCCCGTTCACCCAGACGGGGAAACCCCAGGTCAGGCGATACGTTCCAGCACGACCGGGGACGCGGTGAAGTCCGTGCCGGACGGCGCGATGTCGTACGAGCCCTCCGTCGCCTGGAGCGCGTACTCGAAGCGTTCGGGGGTGTCCGTGTGCAAGGTCAGCAGGGGCTGGCCCGCGGTGACCGTGTCGCCGGGCTTGGCGTGCAGTTCCACGCCCGCCGCCGCCTGCACCGGGTCCTCCTTGCGGGCGCGGCCCGCGCCGAGGCGCCAGGCGGCGACGCCGATGTCGTAGGCGTCCAGGCGGGTGAGGACGCCGGAGGTGGCGGCCGTGATCACGTGCTGCTCCTTCGAGGTGGGCAGCGGCGCGTCCGGGTCGCCGCCCTGCGCGGCGATCATGCGGCGCCAGACGTCCATCGCCGAGCCGTCCGCCAGCGCCTTGGCCGGGTCGGCGTCCTTGAGACCGGCCGCGTCCAGCATCTCCCGGGCGAGCGCGAGGGTCAGTTCGACGACGTCCGCCGGGCCGCCGCCCGCCAGGACCTCCACCGACTCGCGGATCTCCAGCGCGTTGCCCGCCGTGCGGCCGAGCGGGGTCGACATGTCCGTCAGCAGCGCGACCGTCCGCACGCCGTGGTCGGTGCCGAGGCCGACCATGGTGGACGCCAGTTCCCGCGCGTCCTCGATCGTCTTCATGAAGGCGCCGGAGCCGACCTTGACGTCCAGGACCAGCGAGCCGGTGCCCTCGGCGATCTTCTTCGACATGATGGAGGAGGCGATCAGCGGGATCGCCTCGACGGTGCCGGTCACGTCCCGCAGGGCGTAGAGCTTCTTGTCGGCGGGTGCGAGGCCGTCGCCCGCCGCGCAGATGACGGCGCCCACGCCGTCCAGCACGGACAGCATCTCCTCGTTGGAGAGCAGGGCGCGCCAGCCGGGGATCGACTCCAGCTTGTCCAGGGTGCCGCCGGTGTGGCCGAGGCCCCGGCCCGACAGCTGCGGGACGGCCGCCCCGCAGGCGGCGACCAGCGGGGCCAGCGGCAGGGTGATCTTGTCGCCGACGCCGCCCGTGGAGTGCTTGTCGGCGGTGGGCCGGGTCAGGGAGGAGAAGTCCATGCGCTCACCGGAGGCGATCATCGCGGCGGTCCAGCGGGCGATCTCGCGGCGGTCCATGCCGTTGAGCAGGATGGCCATGGCGAGCGCGGACATCTGCTCGTCGGCGACCTCCCCGCGGGTGTACGCGTCGATGACCCAGTCGATCTGCTCGTCGCTGAGTTCGCCGCGGTCCCGCTTGGTGCGGATGACGGAGATGGCGTCCATGGCCATGGTTGTTCGCTTCCTTCCGGGGTGCGAAGGTCTTACTGGAAAACGGTGCGGCCCCTCCGTGCCACGACGGGGCTCGCCCGGCGGGTTCGAAGGGGCCGCGCCTGTGTCACTTGGCGAGATACTCGGGGCCGAAGGCCTGCGGGAGCATCTGCGCCAGCGGCAGGATCCCGGCCGGGGTCTCCAGCAGCAGGTCGGGGCCGCCGAACTCGTACAGCAGCTGCCGGCAGCGCCCGCACGGCACGAGGATGTCGCCGTTGCCGTCCACGCAGGTGAAGTGGGTCAGCCGGCCGCCGCCGCTGTTCTGGAGCTGCGAGACGAGACCGCACTCGGCGCACAGGCCGATCCCGTAGGAGGCGTTCTCGACGTTGCAGCCGGTGACGGTACGCCCGTCGTCGACCAGGGCGGCGACCCCGACCGGGTAGCCCGAGTAGGGGGCGTAGGCCCGGCTCATCGCCGCCCGCGCCTCCTCGCGCAGGCCCGCCCAGTCGACGGTCGTCGCGTCCTGTGTCACTTGCCCTGTCCCTTCCGGTAGCGCAGTCCGTCGGCCTTGGGCATCCGCAGCCGCTGCGCCGACAACGACAGCACCAGCAGGGTGACGACGTACGGGGTGGCACCGACGAAGTCGCTCGGCACCTCGTCCGTGAACAGGTACCAGAGCAGGACGAGCACGGCCATGACGGCACTGATCACACCTTGCCACAGCGCCTTGCGGTACAGCTTCCAGCCGGCCAGCGCGGCGAGCAGCACGACCAGGAGGAGGAGCAGCGCGTGCACGGTCTCACCGCCGTTGCGCAGTTGCAGCGCGTCGGAGAAGCCGAACAGGCCCGCGCCCATCGCGAGGCCGCCGGGACGCCAGTTGCCGAAGATCATCGCCGCGAGGCCGATGTAGCCGCGCCCGCCGGTCTGGCCTTCCAGGTAGGTGTGCGAGGTGACCAGGGCGAGGAAGGCGCCGCCGAGACCGGCAAGACCGCCCGAGACGGCCACGGCCGCGTACTTGTACGTGTAGACGTTGACGCCGAGGGATTCGGCGGCGACGGGGTTCTCGCCGCAGGAGCGCAGCCGCAGTCCGAACGGTGTGCGCCACAGCAGCCACCAGCTGCCGGCGAACAGCAGCACGGCCAGGATCGTCACCACGGACAGGTTGGTGACCAGGCCACCGATGATGCCGGCGAGGTCGGAGACCAGGAACCAGTGGTGCTTCTCCAGTGACGCGAGGCCGTCGGAGAGGCCGGGCACGGTGACGTGCGGCAGGGCGTCCGCGGGCGGTGACTGCTTGGGGTTGCCGCCCGCGTCGGCGGCCTTGCCGTCGGCGAAGAACAGCTTGGCGAGGTACTGGGTGGCGCCGAGCGCGAGCAGGTTGATGGCGACACCCGAGACGATGTGGTCGACGCCGAAGGTGACGGTCGCCACGGCGTGCACCAAGCCGCCGAGGACACCGAAGCCGATGCCGCACAGCAGCCCGAGCCACGGGTTGGTCTGCCAGCCGATCCAGCCGGCGCCGAAGGTGCCGAGGATCATCATGCCTTCGAGGCCGATGTTGACGACGCCGGACCGCTCGGACCACAGGCCCGCCAGGCCGGCGAGGCCGATCGGGACGGCGAGGCCGAGCGCGGCGCTGACCTGTCCCGCGGAGTCGAGCTGGTCGGCGCCGGTGATCACCCGGACGGCGGCCACGAGCAGCAGGGCGCCGGCGACGAGCATGAGGATCTGGCCGAAGGAGCGGCCCGAACGCCCGGCTGCGGCATCCGCCTTGGGCGCCACGGGCGGCGGCGCGTCAGTCATCGTGGCAGTCATCCCGCCACCTCCTGCTTCGTCTTCGGAGCGATGGCCTGGGCGGCGAGTTCGGCGCCGACCCGCTGCTGCTGGCGCTTGAGGCCGTAGCGGCGGACGACCTCGTAGGCGATCACGACGCACAGGACGATGACGCCCTGGATCACGCCGAGGATCTCCTTGTCGTAGCCCTGGAACTCCAGGTGGTTCGTGGTGCGCTCCAGGAAGCCCCACAGGAGGGCGCCGAGGGCGATGCCGATCGGGTGGTTGCGGCCGAGCAGCGCGATGGCGATGCCGGTGAAGCCGATGCCCGCCGGGAAGTCGTTGCTGAACTGGTGGCTGTCGTTGAGCAGGGTCGGCATGCCGATCAGACCGGCCACCGCACCAGAGATGATCATGCTGGTGGCGACCATCTTCTTCACCGACACACCGCTCGCGGCGGCCGCGCTCTCGGACTGGCCGACGGTGCGCAGGTCGAAGCCGAACCGGGTGCGGCCGAGTACGAACCAGTAGGCGACGCCGACGAGCGCGGCGATGACGATGAAGCCCCACAGCTCACCGGCGGCGCCGGTGTCGAAGCCGAAGAAGTACGACGAGTTCGGCAGCGGCTTGGTGGAGACGAGGGTGCCGCCCTGCTGGAGCTCGCCGAGCTTTCCGGGCTGGAGCAGGTAGGCGATGATCGCGGTGGCGATGGAGTTCAGCATGATGGTCGCGATGACCTCGCTGACACCACGGGTCACCTTCAGGATGCCGGCGATGGCCGCCCACAGGGCGCCGGTCGCCATGGCACAGAGGATGATCAGGGGTACGGCGATCCAGCCGGGCGCGCTCAGCGCGCCGCCGAGGACGGCGGCCACGAACGCGGCGAGCCGGTACTGGCCGTCGACACCGATGTTGAACAGGTTCATCCGGAAGCCGATGGCCACCGCGACGCCCGCCAGGTAGTACGTCGTCGCCTTGTTCAGGATGTAGACCTGGCTGTCGCTCGCCGAGCCGTAGGTGATCATGTCACTGAACGCGTCACCGGGGTTCTTGCCGGTCGCGAGGATCACCAGCGTGGTGACGACGAGCGCGGCGACGACCGCCAGCAACGGTGCCGCGATCCCGAGGAGCAGCCGCTCCTTGTCGATGCGTGAGGTCAGCTTGTTCATCGCTCGTCGTCCTCTGTCTGCTCCAGGTGGCCGGCGGCGGCGCCCGTCATGGCGGAGCCCAGCGCCTCGGGGGTGACCGTGGCGGGGTCGGCGTCGGCGACCAGACGTCCGCGGTACATCACCCGCAGGGTGTCGGAGAGCCCGATCAGCTCGTCCAGGTCCGCGGAGATCAGCAGCACGGCCAGGCCCTCGCGGCGGGCCTCGCGGATCTGGTCCCAGATCTGCGCCTGGGCACCGACGTCCACGCCGCGGGTGGGGTGGGCGGCGATGAGGAACTTCGGGTTGTGGCTCATCTCGCGGCCGACGATCAGCTTCTGCTGGTTGCCGCCGGACAGGGAGGCCGCGGTGACCTCGATGCCGGGGGTGCGGACGTCGTAGGCCTGGACGATCCGCTGGGTGTCGGCGCGGGCGGCCTTGATGTCGAGCAGGGCGCCGCGCGAGTTCGGCTTCTCGGCGACGTGACCGAGGATGCGGTTCTCCCACAGCGGTGCTTCCAGGAGCAGGCCGTGGCGGTGGCGGTCCTCGGGGATGTAGCCGATGCCGGCCTGGCGGCGGCTGCGGGTCGAGGTCTGGGCGATGTCGGCGTCGTCGAGCGTGATGGCACCGGTGTCGGGCTTGCGGATGCCCATGATCGCCTCGACCAGCTCGGACTGGCCGTTGCCCTCGACGCCGGCGATGCCGAGGACCTCGCCCTTGCGGATGGTGAAGGAGACGTCGTCCAGGATGACCCGCTCGACGCCGTCCAGATCGGTCTGGGTCAGACGCAGGCCGTCCACGGTGAGCATGGGGACGTCCGTGACGGTGGACTCCTCGGTCTCCGGCGTGGGCAGTTCGCTGCCGACCATCAGCTCGGCGAGCTGGCGGGGGGTGGTCTCGCGCGGCTCGACCGTGCCGACGGTGGTGCCGCGCCGGATGACGGTGATGTCATCGGCGACGGAGAGCACCTCGCCCAGCTTGTGGGAGATGAAGATGACGGTGAGGCCCTCGGCCTTCAGCTCGCGCAGGTTGTCGAAGAGGGCGTCGACCTCCTGCGGCACGAGCACGGCGGTCGGCTCGTCCAGGATGAGCGTCTTGGCACCGCGGTAGAGGACCTTGAGGATCTCCACGCGCTGGCGGTCGGCGACGCCCAGCTCCTCCACCAGCACGTCCGGGCGGACGTTCAGGCCGTACGCGTCGGAGAGTTCCTTGATCCGGGCGCGGGCCCGGCCGCCGATGCCGTGCAGCTTCTCCGCGCCGAGGACGACGTTCTCCAGGACGGTGAGGTTGTCGGCGAGCATGAAGTGCTGGTGGACCATGCCGATGCCGCGGGCGATGGCGTCGCCGGGATTGCTGAGGACGACCTGTTCACCGTTGACCGTGATGGTGCCCTCGTCCGGCTGCTGCATGCCGTAGAGGATTTTCATCAGGGTCGACTTGCCGGCACCGTTCTCGCCGCACAGTGCGTGGACGGTGCCCGTACGGACCGTGATGTCGATGTCGCGGTTGGCGACGACGCCGGGGAAACGCTTGGTGATGCCGCGCAGTTCGACGGCAGCGGGAGGGCTGGACGCGTTGATGGCGCACTCTCCTCGGGGAAAGGGGCTGCGTGGGGAGGGCAGGCGTCGGCGACGCTAGCGCGGCAACTCGGCGCTACACGCGTAGAGTTGACACATTGTTATGGCCCGGCGCGGGGTGCCGAAGCGGGCACTCCCGCGCCGAGCCGAGATCCGGCGACCGACCGGGACCGTCAGGTCACGGAGTGGTCTTGACCTTGGTCTGGCCGTCGACGATCTTCTTCTTCGCGGCGTCCAGCTTGGGCTGGATGTCGGTGAGGAAGCCGCCGCTGGTGGACAGCGAGACACCTTCCTTGGCGAGGGAGTAGACGCTGTTGCCGGTCACCGGCTTGCCGTCGCGCACCGACTTGATGAGGTCGTAGACACCGACGTCGACGTTCTTGACCACGGAGGTCAGGATCGAGTTCTTGTACTTCGCCAGGCCCGGCACGTTGTACTGGTCGGAGTCCACGCCGATGGCCCAGGCGCCCTTGACGCCGCTGACGGCCTCGATCGCGCCGTTGCCGGAGGAGCCGGCCGCCGTGTAGATGACGTCGGCGCTCTTGTCGAGCATGCCCTGCGCGGCTTCCTTGCCCTTGTCGGGGCTGGCGAAGCCGGAGGTGTCCGAGCCGTGGGAGAGGTACTGGGTGTCGACCTTGATCTTCGGGTTGGTCTCCTTGACGCCCTGGACGAAGCCCGCCTCGAACTTCTTGATCAGCGGGACGTCGACACCGCCGATGAAGCCGACGTGGTCCTTCTTGGTCTTCAGCGCCGCCGCGACACCGGCCAGGTAGGAACCCTGCTCCTCGGTGAAGGTGATGCTGTCGACGTTCTTGCCGTTCACGACCGAGTCCACGATGCCGAAGGTGGTCTTCGGGTACTTCGCGGCGACCTTGGTCAGCGAGGGCGCGTAGGCGTAACCGATGGCGACGATCGGGTTGTAACCCGCGTCCGCCAGGTCCGACAGACGCTGCTCGCGGTCGGCCTCGGTGTCGGAGGTCTTGGCGGTCAGCTCCTTGACGGAACCGCCGAACTCCTTCTCGGCCTTGTCCGCTCCGCGCGCGGCGGAGTCGTTGAAGGACCGGTCACCACGGCCGCCGACGTCGTAGGCGAGACCTATCTTGACACCCTTGCCGCCGCCACCGGAGGACGAGCTGGTGCTGTCGGAGGAGGTGCTGCCACAGGCGGTGGCAGTCAGTGCGAGTGCTGCGGAGGCGATACACGCAGCGGAAAGCTTGGCAACCCGGCGCACGGGAAGGCTCCTTCACCTGACCTGAGCGCCATGTCGGCGCTTGATGGGAGCACCGTTTCGGTGCTCCGGCCGAAGCGCCCTGGCGGCTTCGGCCTCGGCATCGTAACGCGCGTAGATGTCAGAAAAAGACCTCTTCCAAAGCCGTTATCGATTCGAGGCAAACGGCGTCTGAACGCCGGGTCCTGCGGGGACAGGACGGGTGTCCCGGACCTGCGCGGGGGCTCTCACCCGCCCGGCGGGCGGGGTGTCCGCCTGGCCGGAAACCGCCTCTGCCGTCACTGCGGGGCCGACCGCAGGGGCGCCCTTGGGACGCCCCCGCGGCCGCGGGCTGTCACCTGAGGGTGGCGCCCGGTGAGCCGGGCGCCACTCAGTGCCCCGGATGCAGCAGCGCCGCCGCCGTGAAGAGTTCCACGCCCACGCGGATCGCGGACTCGTCGGCGTCGAAGTCGCCCTGGTGCAGGTCGCGCAGGGTGCGTTCGCCGGGGGTGCGGACGCCGAGGCGGGCCATGGCGCCGGGGACCTGTTCCAGGTACCAGGAGAAGTCCTCGCCGCCCAGGCTCTGCTCGGTGCCCTCCACGGAGGCCTCGCCGCGCCGTGCCGTCATGGCCTCGCGCAGCAGTTCGGTCACCACCGGTTCGTTGACGACCGGCGGCACCCCGCGCACGTAGTTGATCTCCGACTTGGCCTTGTGCAGGTTGGCGACCTCGTCGATCGCGGCGACCACGATGTCGGGGGCGTGCCGCCAGGCGTTGATGTCCAGGCAGCGCACGGTGCCGGCCAGCTCGGCGTGCTGCGGGATGACGTTGGGGGCGTGGCCCGACTCGATCCGGCCCCAGGTGATGGCGAGCCCGGCGCGGGTGTCGATCCGGCGGCCGACGAGCGCGGGCACGTCCGTGACGACGCGGGCGGCGGCGGTGACCAGGTCGGTGGTCAGGTGCGGCCGGGCGCTGTGCCCGCCGGGGCCGTCCAGGGAGACCTCCAGGCGGTCGCAGGCGGAGGTGATGGCGCCCTGGCGCAGGCCGATCATCCCGGCGTCGACGCGCGGGTCGCAGTGCACGGCGATGATCCGGCTGACGCCGCTGAGCACGCCGGCCTTGATCGCCTCGGCCGCACCGCCGGGGAGCACCTCCTCGGCGGGCTGGAAGATCAGCCGGACGGGGCGGGGCAGCAGCCCCGCGCGGTGCAGCTCGGCGAGGACGAGGCCGGCGCCGAGCACGACGGTGGTGTGCACGTCGTGGCCGCAGGCATGGGCGCGGTCGGGCACCGTCGAGCGGTAGGGGGACTCGCTCTTGGTGTCCGGGATCGGGAGCGCGTCGATGTCGGCGCGCAGCGCGAGCATGCCGTGGGCGGCGTCCGCCCCGGCGGCGTCATCGCCGATGCCCGCGTCGTCGCCCGCGTCCCTGCCGATGTCACAGACGAGGCCGGTCCCTGAGGGCAGCACGCGGGGCTTCAGGCCCGCCTTCTCGAGCCGCTCCTTGATCGCAGCGGTGGTGCGGAACTCCTGGTTGCCTAGCTCGGGGTGCATGTGCAGGTCGCGACGGAACGCGACGAGCTCGGCGAACAGTGCCTCCGGCAGGGTGCCGGGAAGGGCGGTTTCCGCGGGGTGGTCGGCCTCGGACTCTGGGGACATCAGCTGGTTCACCCTCTGAAGGGTATGACGCCGGGACGGTCAACTGCCCATCGATCAACAAAAGTTCAGCCCGTCAGGGGAAAGAATGACCGGCCGTCGGCGCATAGGTATCGGCTGGGATGGGTACACTCGCCCGTCTTGACCGGCCGGGTGCACGCCTTTTTGTTCTTTCCTCCAGGCATACCACGTACCGTCCGGGTCCCGCCCGAAATGTTCGCCTGCTGGACGTCCGGACGGCCGTGGTGTCCTCCTCGCCGTGCCTGGTCGCGGTCGCCTACGACCGGGCGCGGTGGCTGCGGGCGAACGCCTCCGCCCGGGTACGCCGTCCGGGGTCGAAGGCGTCGGTGGCGCCCGCGCCCTCGTTGCCGGGGCCGGTGTTCCAGCCGTCGACCTTCCGGGCGACGCCCTTCACCTTCGGGTGGCCGGGCGCGTAGGCGATCTCGAAGTGGGACTCCTTGGGGACGGTGAAGTCGCCGCCCCAGGCCACCACCCCGTCCAGCTCGGCGAGGATGTCGCGCACGACGGTCAGCTCCCGCGGGTACAGGCCGCCTGAGACGCCGAGCGGGTACGCGGCGGGTCTGATCACCAGGGCGGTGCCCGAGAGGTGGTTCGACTCGTACGGTTCCCGCACCCGTCGGTCGGTGCGGTGGCCGCGGACGTCCGACTCGCGCAGCTGCTGGATCTCGTAGTGGTACCGGCGGGCGACGTGCAGCAGGATCGTCGCGGCGTCACCGCCGGCGAGGCGGACGGTCCGGCCGCTGCCTTCGATGCCGTGCTCCTGCGCCGCGGCCAGGATCTCCCAGCCGTTGGCGGAGCGGTGCCCGGCCCAGGTGCGGGAGGCGGGGGCGGCGGAGGCGGGGGCCGCCGGGCCGAGGGTGGTGAGGGTGGTGGCGGCGAGGCCGGTGGCCGCGCCCGCGGTGGCGCCGACGAAACGGCGCCTGGTCAGCTCGTTCACGTTGTGCCCTTCTTGGTTCGTCGTTGCAGGACCGCCATCCGCACGGCCACGCCCAGGCAGACCAGCGCCAGCAGCGGCAGGACCACCAGGGCCGGGTTGACCCAGGACGGGACCAGGTCGTGGGTGGCGCTGCACCTGTCGTGCAGGGGGAACCACCGCTCCCCCTCCTGTGCGTGCGCGGCGCGGTACGCGCTGTCGTAGAAGGCGCCGTCGCGGTGGCAGGCCTCCTCGGCGTCCAGCGAGGTGCCCGCCAGTGCGCCGACGAGCCAGGTGACCGCACCGGCCGCCGTGCAGAGCACGGCCGTCCCGGTGAACCAGCCCGCGCTCTTCCAGCGGCCGGTGAACAGGGGTCTGCCCCACAGCCAGAGCACGGGCAGGACCGGTACGGCGAGACACAGGAGGGTGGCGATGGCGTCCATGGCTTCTAGCGGTCGGCTCCGGCGGCCGCCCGCTGCCGGGCGGCCCTGAGGTAGTTCTGGAGGTTCCTGCGGTACGTGGCGGCCAGGGTGTTCTCCAGGCCGGTGAGGGCGAGCATGCGGTCGCTGAAGCCCAGGCAGAACGAGTCGAGCTTGTCGCTGCCGCCGGGCAGGTTGATCAGCACGGAAGGAAGCATGGCACCGGAGGCCATGATCAGTTTCTTGCGGGCCAGGTCGACGGTGAGGTCGTCGGCGGCGGTGAGGATGTTGCGGCAGGACTGGTTGCAGTTGCCCGCGCTCTGCCAGCGGCGGTCGAAGTGGTCGCGGAAGCGGTGCAGGCCGCCGCCGCCGTTGTACTGGGCCCTGACCCATTCGACGACGTTCTGCTTCTTGTCGGCGACGGCCTTGCCCAGCAGGTAGCCGTCGGCGTCCTCGACCATGTCGGTGAAGCCGAAGCTGGAGACGACGGCCGGCTTGGCGAGTTTGGCGTCGCAGAAGGTGTGGCCCGAGGCGTACTGGTCCTCGGAGTTGCGCCAGTCGGCGTAGAAGGTCATGATGTCGCCGCCCCAGCCCGCGATGTCGCCGCCGGTGGCGGACTTCTTGTCGTCGGGGTCGGAGTTGACGAGGAAGCCGTTGGCGGTGGCCATCAGGTGGGTGGCATCGAGGTCGTAGCCGGAGACGGGGTCCTTGAAGGACTGCACCACCGACATGCCCCGGCTGTTGCAGTAGTCGACGAAGCCCGAGTCGTAGCTGCCGGCCAGCCACCACCAGGCCGCGCCCTGGTACTTCTCGTGCCGGATGTACTCCATGACGAGCCGGCTGGGGTCCTTGTCGCCGCCGTAGGCCTGGGCCAGGCCGTACAGCTTCTCCACGTAGGCGATGAAGCCGTCGGCGGGGCCCGCGTTGTCGCCCACGGAGGAGGACCCCGGATCGCCGCCCTTGGCGGTGTCGCGCCAGACGTCGCGGTCCAGGTCGAAGGTGTCGCTGCCGTTGGTGACCTTGAACTCCTTGATCTGGTTCACGCTCCAGTTGTCCGGCAGCGGGAAGCCCAGGTTTCCGGAGAAGCCGTAGGACATGCCGGAGACGAAGGAGTAGCGGGCCAGGGTCCTGCGGGTCACGTTGGTGCAGACGTTGCGTGAGCCGTAGACGCCGTGGAAGTACTTCTTGCCCTGGCTCGCCAGGCCCGCCGCGACCCCGTTGAAGTAGGCGACGATGCCCTGCGGGGAGCCGTCGATCTCGTCCTGCGTGGCGTCGTAGTCGCAGGCGAAGTAGATGGTCGTGCCCCGGTTGAAGCCGTAGCCGGTGGCGAGCTGGTGGGCGTTGAGGGCGTGCTGGTAGCCCGCGGTGTAGGTGAAGTCGGACAACTGGCGGGCGTTGTCCTGGTAGATGGGGTAGACGCGCAGGCCGGCGTCGAAGATGGTCTTCAGCTCGCCGGGCTTGATCTCCTTGTCGAGCGTGGAGCCCGGCGGGTCGTACAGGTAGCGGCCGACGATCCCGTAGCCGTTGTCGTGCAGCCACTTCGCGCGGGAGGCGGTGATCTCGAAGCGCGTGTCGCAGCCGTGCGCCTCGCGGTCGGGGTCGCCCATGGAGACCAGGAGCTGGCACCAGGTCGCGTAGTCGCCCGCGCCGGAGTCGGCGAGCTGGGAGAACCGCTGGAAGATCTGGACGTACTCGGTGGTCTTGGCGTCGTAGGTGTCCTTGAAGCTGGTGCGGACCTCCTGGTCGTCCAGGCCGTGCAGGATGACCGGCTCGTTGAAGACGCAGGCAGCGGTGAACAGCTGCACGAAGATGCCCGAGTCACCCTCGCGGACCGGGTGGGCGCGCAGACCGGCCTGGGTGCCGGGGCCGAAGTTGCCGGTGGGGCTCAGCCCCAGCTCGTACTGGAGGGCGACCATGAGGGCCTTCTGCACGTCCCGGGAGTAGATCCCGTCGCAGGGGCCGATGGAGAAGGCGTCGCGCTGCCAGTAGCGGCTGTTGAGCCACTGCTGGATGCCGCGGATCTTGTCGGTGCCGCCGGCGACGACGACGTAGGCGTCCATGTTGAGGATGCACTTGGCGAGTTTGGCGTCGATGGTGCCGTCGCCCTCGGGGATGCCCATGTTGGAGCGCAGGCTCTTGACGGCCTCCCGGGTGACGCCGGTGAACCAGCCGTAGCTGTCCGGCTCCACCGCCCAGTAGCCCTTGCAGAACAGGCCGTGCTCCAGGATGGCGACGATGTTGCGGTTCTTGTCCCAGCCGAAGCCGATCTCGCCGAGCGCGGCGAACTTGGCCAGGGTGGTCGGGCCGAAGGAGGCGACGACGGGGTCGATGCCCAACTCGTGCTGGAGGCCCATCACGAGGGAGTACATGGTGGACCAGCCGGTCCGGCCGTCCTCGGGACAGCGGACGTAGCCGTTGACGTTGCCGTAGGTGGCGTTGACCCACTGCTGGGCCTCCAGGACCTTGGCGTCTGCCATGGGTGCAGCCTTTCTTCTCACAGGAAGCGGCAGGGGCCACCGGCCGCCGCGCGGCACCCGGGCCGGGCGGCGGCCGTGACCTCGTTGGGACCGTAGGCGGGTCCTCTCTCCGCGGACTCTCCGCCGCCGGGGCCGCGACCGGACCGGCCCGTTGATACGGCTCCCGCAGGGGCCTAGATTGATCTGCCGGGACGCCGCCGCACCTGAACACACCATGAGGTGGGCGGCCCTGACGGGGAGACAGCAGAGGGCGAGGCCACCACCATGGCTGCACGACTGACCATCCGGCTGCTGGGCCAGGTAGCCGCCCACGCCGCCGGGGAGCGGGTCCCGGTCACGGGGCGGCGGCAGCTGAAGTTCCTCGCGGTCCTGGCGCTGGACCCGGGGCGGACCGTGGGCCGGGAGACCCTCATCGAGCAGGCCTGGGACGGTGACCCGCCCAGGACCGTCACCGGGCAGTTGCAGAACAGCGTCTGGATGCTCCGCGGCGTGTTCGAGCAGGCCGGCGTCGGACGCTCCGCGCTGACCTCGCACGGCACCGGCTACCGGCTGCGCGTGGCGCCCGCGTGCGTGGACCTGTTCGCCTTCCGGGACGCGGTCCGTGAGAGCAGGGCGCTGCTGGCGGCGGGCGACGCACCGGCCGCCGCCTCGGGCCTCGACCGGGCGCTCGGCCTGTGGCAGGGGCCCGCGCTGGCCGACCTGGACTCCGACCGGCTGCGGGCGCGCGGGCGGGCCCTGGACCGGGAGCGCACCGCCGCGCTGGAGCTGCGCGCCCAGGCCGACGTGCTGCTGGGCCGGTTCGCGGAGGCCGTCGCGCAACTGGAGGAGCTGATCGCCGCCGACCCGTTGCGGGAGGACCTGCACGCGCTGCTGATGCGCGCCTTCTACGGGGCCGGGCGGCAGGCCGACGCCATCGCCGTGTTCCACCGGGCCAGCAGGGCCCTGCGGGAGGAGATCGGCGTCGCGCCGGGCCGGCTGCTGCGCAGCACGATGCGGGCCGTCCTCGAAGAGGACCTCCAACTGGCCTGAGCAGCCGCTCGGTTCGGCGCGCCGCTCAGTCGGGCAGGACCGCCCCCGCGACCCGCTGCACGTCGCGGGCCGTGCCCGTCACGCCGGACAGGAAGCCCTCGGCGCGCGGCGACGCGGTCGCCGTCAGCCAGCTCGGGTCTATGTCGCAGACGGCGACGCGGACGTCCGTGCCCGCCAGGGCGAGCGGCAGCGTGTGCACGACCGTGGAGGGGAAGCTGACGACCGTACGGCCGATCGGGCCGCGCCGGGCGATCAGTTCGAGCGGCAGTTCGGGGCGGACGACCTCCAGGCCCGTCTCCACCGCCAGCCGGTGCAACTTGTCCGCGCTCTCGCGGCGGTGCGCGAAGTAGCGGGTCGCCCCGTGCGCCGCGGCCAGGGCCCGCACGGCGGCGAGGTAGCGGTCCCCGTCGACCACGCCCGTCTCGACCAGTGACGTGCCCACGAGGTCCGCGCCGCCGGTGAGGCGGGGCGGACCGAACCGGGCGCGGGTCCACACGAAGTGGTTCGCGGTGACGGTGACACCGTCCGGGGCCTCCTCGATCGGCATGGAGGAGAAGACCTCCACCCGCCGCCCGCCGCGCCCGCTGTCCGGCACCAGCCGGCGGCGGGCGGCGGCCGAGACCGGGGCGAACAGCAGGTCCCGCGGGCCGGCCCGGCCGCCCTTGCGGTGCCAGCGCACCAGCCGTTCACCGCGGGCGAGCTGGGCGACGAACTCCATGGTGGCGGTGCCGTCGTCCACGACGACCAGGTCGCGCGCCCGCGTGATCGTCAGTAGCAGCTGCACGTAGCGGGAGAACGGGTCGCCCATCACCACCCGGTCCGCCCGCCGCAACGCCCCCGTCAGCCCGCCGATGGTCTGGAACGGCGCCGTCGCCCCGCCCCGCGCCTCCTCCCAGCGGACCTCGTACCCCTCGTCCCGAGCCAGCTCCGCCATGCGCCGCAGCTGGCCCCGGGTCATCGGGTCGGTCGGGGACAGCACGACGAGGGTGAGCCGGTCACGGGCCCCCGCCCCGGCAGCCTCGGGCGCACCCCCGGCCGTCCCCCGGTCCGCTGAAGGGCCCGTGAGGCCCCCGCCTGCGGTCCGGCCGGTTCCCCCACCGGCATCCGCACCCCTGGCCCCCACGGAGCCCCCACCGGCATCCGCACCCGTGACCCCCTCGGAGCCCCCGCCCGTGCCCGCTGCGGGGCGCCCGCCGGCGGCGAGACCGTGGGCGTGGGCCCACTCCAGGACGTTCAGGAGCTGGACCGGGCTCTCGACGAAGGCGAGGGTGCTGGTGGGGGGCGGGGAACCGGTGGAGGCGGGGCCGGTGGTGCCGGTGGTGCCGGCGCGGGGGCTCATCGGCGTACGACCGTTTCGTCGCGAGGGGGTGAGGGGCTCGGTCTCACACCGCGACCGGTTCGCCCGCCGCCGCGGCGATCTCCGCCTCGGCCACGACACCGGAGACCCGGCGCAGCTTCTTCATCGGGCCCAGCTCGGAGTCGTAGACCTTCTTCACGCCGTCGCCCAGCGACGCCTCGATGGTGCGGATGTCGCGCACGAGGCGCGTGAGGCCCTGCGGCTCTACGGAGGCGGCCTGGTCGGAGCCCCACATCGCGCGGTCCAGGGTGATGTGGCGCTCGACGAAGGCGGCACCGAGGGCGACCGCGGCGAGCGTGGTCTGCAGACCGGTCTCGTGGCCGGAGTAGCCGATCGGGACGTTCGGGAACTCCTTCTCCAGCGTGTTGATCACGCGGAGGTTCAGCTCCTCGGCCTTCGCCGGGTAGGTGGAGGTGGCGTGGCACATGAGGATGTTGTCCGAGCCGAGGACCTCGACCGCGTGGCGGATCTGCTTCGGGGTGGACATGCCGGTGGAGAGGATGACCGAGCGGCCGGTGGCGCGCAGGGCGCGCAGCAGTTCGTCGTCGGTCAGGGAGGCGGAGGCCACCTTGTGGGCGGGGACGTCGAACTTCTCCAGGAAGGCGACGGCCTCGGTGTCCCACGGGGAGGCGAACCAGTCGATGCCCTTCTCCTTGCAGTACGCGTCGATGCGGCGGTACTCGTCCTCTCCGAACTCCACGCGGTGGCGGTAGTCGATGTAGGTCATCCGGCCCCAGGGGGTGTCGCGCTCGATGTCCCACTGGTCGCGGGGGGTGCAGATCTCCGGGGTGCGCTTTTGGAACTTGACCGCGTCGCAGCCGGCTTCGGCGGCCACGTCGATCAGCTTGAAGGCGTTCTCCAGCTCGCCGTTGTGGTTGATGCCGATCTCGCCGCAGATGTAGACGGGCCTGCCGGGGCCGACCTCGCGCGAACCGAAGGTGCGCAGGCGGGAGTTGGTGCTCATGAGGGGTTCCTTACTTGGGGAGGGAATCGAGACAGGGGCCGAGGAGCCAGCCGGCGATCTCGCGGATGGCGCCGTCGCCGCCGGGGACGGTGGTGACCGCGCGGGCGGCGCCGCGGACGGCGTCGTGGGCGCTCGCGACCGCCACGGGCCAGCCGACGAGGGAGAAGCACGGAAGGTCGTTGACGTCGTTGCCGACGTAGAGGACGCGCTCGGGGGCGATGCCCTGCTCGTCGCACCACTGCTTCAGCGCGAGGTCCTTGCGGTCGATGCCGTGCAGCACCGGGAGCCTGAGCTTGCGGGCGCGGGCGGCGACGACCGGGTTCTGCTCCGTGGACAGGATCAGCAGCTTGAGGCCGCTCCTGCGCAGCGCCGCGATGCCGAGGCCGTCGCCGCGGTGCACGGAGACGAACTCCCGTCCGTCGGAGTCGATCAGCACCCGGTCGTCTGTCTGGGTGCCGTCGAAGTCGAGGACCACGGCGTCGATGTCGTCGTGGGCGGGGAGCGCACCGGCGGGGCTCTCACCGCCGGAGGGGAGCCGGGAGTGCGCCGAGTGCGGGAGGTCCGCGTCGAAGAGGGGCGCCAGGGCCCGCGCGCGGGCGAGGTCGTGCGGGTCGTCGATCTCCAGCACCCGCGCCGGGTCGGTGCGGACCAGGTCGGTACGGCCGAAGAAGCGGTGCCGGTGCGTACGGAAGCCGGCCGCGTCCATCGCGTACGCGGCGCCGGTCTCCAGCAGGTCCTGCGGGCGGTCCTGGCGGCGCGGGCGGAAGAACTTGTCGTGGTTGACGCCGTAGCCGCCGGCCGCTTCGGTCTCGGCCGCCGGTGCGGCGACGCCGACGGCGGCGGTCTCGCCGATCGGGGCGGAGGCGGTCACGGCGCCCTCTCCGATCGGGGCCGAGGCGGTCACGGCGCCCTCTCCGATCGGGGCCGAGGCGGTCACGGCGCCCTCGCGCACCGGGGCGGCGACTGCCACAGTGCCTTCACCCTTCGGCGCGGTGGCAGCCACGGCGCCCTCCCCCACCAGGGCGGGAGCGGTCACGGCACCCTCCCCCACCAGGGCAGGAGCAGGCACGGCGCTCTCGTCCCCCGGCGTGGCGGCAGCCGCGGTGGCGGCCACGGTGGTCCCGCCCGCCCGTGCCGCGCCGGCCACCGCGCCCCCCTGGGCGAGCGCGTGCACCGGGTTCGCGGTGTCCACCGCACCCCCCGCGTCCCGCCAGACGAAGCCGTGGAAGGGCGCCACGGTCAGCGCCGTGTCCGCGCCGGCCTCGACGACCGCGCGGGCGACCCCGTCGATGTCCTCGCGGGCCAGGAACGGGCTGGTGCACTGCACCAGCAGCACCGTGTCCACCCGCGCCCCGTGGAGCGCCTCGTGGGCGTCCATCGCGTGCAGGACGGCCGCCTCGGAGGTGGCCGTGTCGCCCGCGATCGCGGCGGGCCGCAGCACGACCTCGGCACCGGCCTCGCGGGCCGCCGCGGCTATCGCCTGGTCGTCGGTGGAGACGACGACGTCCGTCACGAGCCGCGCCGCGCGGCACTCGCGCACCGCCCGGGACACCAGGGGCACGCCTCCCACGGGGGCGAGGTTCTTCGCGGGTACGCCCTTGGAGCCGCCGCGCGCGGGGATCACCGCGAGCACACGGCGGATCGGGGCGCCCTGGCCCGCTTCCGGGTGGGACATGGCTTCTGCTCCTTGACGTGGGGTCGGGCGGCTCACAGCTCCCCCATCCGCCGGATCACGGGCGCCACGCGCTGCACGCCGTGGCGGTAGGCGCCGCGGGCGGCCCGGCGGACGATCTGCCGGAGCGGTCCGGGGTCCCGGTCGGCGACCGGGGCGCCCGGCAGCGGTGCGCCGTCGGGTCCGAGGTGGTGGCGGGCGAGGATGCCCGGCAGGTAGCCGGGCGCGGTCTCGGGCGTGTAGTAGGGGGCGAGCGGGGGCAGTCCCGCGGGGTCCCGGAGCAGCTCGCCGATGCGCTCGCGGGCCCGGTCGAAGGCGGTGTCGTACGAGCCGTCGGCGGCGACGCCCTGCCGGGACACCCACTCCTCGTCGGGCACCGGGCGGTGTCCGGCGTCCAGCTGGTCCCAGGAGGCGAGGCAGCCGGACCCGGCGAAGTGGTGGTTGCCGAGCGCCTCGCGCACGCCCAGGTCGGTGAGGACCACGGTGGGCACCCGGCGGTGCAGTGCCTCCAGGGCGGCGGTGGAACTGACCGTGACCAGCAGGTCGGTGCGGTCGAGCACGTCGCCCATGTGCCCGTAGACCAGGCGCAGGTTGGGCGGCAGCTCGGTCTTCTGCGCCAGCTTCTGGTACGGCAGTTCCTCGATGTGGGTGGTGTGCTCGCCCGGCCTGGAGCGGAGTTTGAGCAGCACCTCGCGGTCGGGGTGCACCCGGGCGTGCCGGATGAGCCGGTTCAGCAGGTACGTACGGTCCCGGCGGCTCTCGGGGACGGAGGGCTGCGCGGCGAACACGACGGTGTACGGGTCGTGCGCGCCGGTGTGTGTGGCGCCGCCGAGGAACGGCAGGGCCACCTCGGTGACCGCGCCGGCGTCGGCGCCCACTCCTTCGTAGACGGCGCGGAAACGTTCCGCGTCCTGGCGGGAGTTGGCGAGGACGAGGTCCGCGCCATGTCGCAGCAGCAGCCCGTCGGCGAGCTTCTCGTAGACGACGCCGACGTAACCGGTGACGACCACGGGCCGCCGGCCGGTGCCCTCCCAGGTCCCCTTCAGCCCGTGCAGCACCGCCTGGACGCCGCCGCCGACGAGGGCGAGGACGAGGACGTCGTAGGGTTCCTCGCCCGCCGTGTCCTCCCCCATGGCGCGCAGGAACTGGACGGCGGTCACCTCGCTGAGCGAGTCCGCGCGGACGCCGACCTCCGTCAGCTGGCGGGCGGTGGGGGTGGCGCGGCCCCGCAGGAGGTAGCCGTCGAGCCGGACCGCGGCACCGGCGGGGGCGACACGCTGCGCGGTGAGCGCGCCCCATTTCCACCGGGTGTCGGAATCCGCGAGGACGGCGACCCGTAGGGACTTCGTTGCACTTGCTGGCACGCCGCAGACGCTAGGAAGGCATTTCTAGGTCCCGCCCAACCGGAATGCAACAAACGGTTAACAGCACACCGCCGAATACGGAACCGGCCTCGGAACGGCCTGCGGGAAAGCCTGGTTCACGGCATCGCCACGTGCCGTTCACTCCCGCTCAAGATCCAGGTAAAGACGGATGCGGGGCCCGCGCCCTAACGTCGCACCCGTGGTCAAGCTCTCCGTCATCGTGCCGTTCTACAACGTGCAGCAATACGCACCCGACGCCTTGAAGAGTCTGCGTGCGAACGCGCGTGACGACTTCGAATTCGTCCTCGTCGACGATTGTTCCCGTGACGGGACCCCGGACATTCTCGCGCGCGCGGAGCGTGAACTGCCGGGCACGGTACTCGTCCGCCGTGAGGAGAACGGAGGGCTGGCGACCGCGCGCAACACCGGGATCGACCGGGCGCGCGGCGAGTACGTGACGTTCCTGGACGGCGACGACTGGCTGGCCCCCGGCTACTACCCGCGGCTGCTGGCGGTGATCGAGGAGCTGGGCTGCGACTTCGTCCGCGCGGACCACGTGCAGTGCACGGGGCGGGCGCGCGGCATCCACCGCGTGCCGCACGGCCGGCGCGGGGTGGTGCTCGACCCGCGGGCGGCGATACTGCCCGCCGACCGTTCCACGTCGGTCGACTACCCCTACGCGTGGGCGGGCATCTACCACCGCCGCCTGCTGGAGCGGGGTCTGCTGCACTTCACGGACGGGCTGCGCACGGCCGAGGACCGGCCGTGGATCTGGAAGCTGCACCGGGAGGCGGAGTCCTTCGCCGTGACCGGCCTGCTGGGCGTCCACTACCGGCGGGGCGTGGCCTCCTCGCTCACCCAGATCGGCGATGTCCGCCAACTGGACTTCATCCGCGCGTTCGACCAGATCGTCGCGGAGACGGCACGGGACCGGGAGGCGGACCTGCTGCTGCCGAAGGCGGTCCGCACCTACTGCGCGATCATCTCCCACCACCTGGCCTCCCTGGGACGGTACGAGCCGGCGGTGGCACGGAGGCTGAAGTCGCTCGGCGCGCGCGCCCTGCGCCGCATGCCGCAGGACGTCCTGGACCGGACGCTGGACTCGATGGACGGCCGGCGCGCCACCCGGCTGCGCCGGCTGCGCCGCCGCCCGGCCGCCGCGGGGGCCGCCGCGTGACCACCCGGATCTTCCTCGCGTCGACGCTGTACGGCACCGCCACGCTGGCCGCCGCCCTCGACTGCGACCTCTTCGGCCCCGCCGACCGCCGCATCCTGGTGGTCTGCAACAACACGGCGACGCCGGAGACCACGCCGCCCCTGGACGAGCTGCCCGGCTTCGCACGGCTGCGGGAGCGGTTCGACGACGTGGTGTCGTGGAACGAGATGATCTCCCCCTGCCACCCGGGCGGCTGGGCCCCGCGCCAGGACGACGTGCCGCTGTGGGAGCGGCACCTGAGGCTGCTGTGGAACCTGGGCGACGACGCCGTCGAACTGGCCGTGGAGTCGATCCAGGTCAATCCGGCGCTCGGCGTCTGCCAGATCTTCACCGGCGCGCCCGTCACCGTCTACGCCGACGGCCTGATGAGCTACGGCCCCACCCGCAACAAGATCGACCCACTGGTGGGCACCCGCATCGACCGCCTGCTCCACCTGGACCTGGTGCCGGGGCTGCGGCCGGTGCTGCTCACCGAGTTCGGGGTGACGCCCGAGATCGTCCCCACGGACGCCTTCGTCAAGGTGCTGGCCGAACTCGCCGACGCCGGCGACGCGTTGCCCGAGCTGCCCGCCGAACCCGCCCTGCTGCTCGGCCAGTACCTCTCCGCGCTGGGCATCCTCACCGCCGAGGAGGAGGAGGCGCTGCACGTGCGGATGCTGCGGGGCGCCGTCGCGCTCGGCCACACCCGCGTGGTCTTCAAGCCCCACCCGTCGGCGCCGGCCCGCTGGTCGCGGGCGCTGGAGCAGGAGGCCGGGCGGCTGAGCGCCGACCTCACGGTGCTCAGCTCCCCCGTCCTCGCCGAGGTGCTGTACCAGCGCATACGCCCCGCCCTGGTGGTCGGCTGCTTCTCCACGGCCCTGTGCACCGCCTCGGCGCTGTACGGACTGCCGGTCGCCCGCACCGGCACCGGCACGCTGCTGGAGCGGCTGACGCCGTACGAGAACAGCAACCGTGTACCGGTGACGATCGTCGACGCACTGCTGCCGGACCTGGCCGACGGGCCGGCGGTGACGGGGCAGCGGCAGGGAGGGGGACAGGGTCAGGAGCATGGCCGTGGGCAGGGGCAGGGGCAGGGGCGGCGGCACGCCCCCGGGGCCGCGGCCGACGGGGCCGCGGCCGACGAGATCCCGGCCGACGGGGCCCCGGCCGCCGACGTCGACGCGCTGACCGAGCTGGTCCGGGCCGTCTCCTACGCGATGCAGCCGAAGCTCTACCCGAACCTGCGCGCGGACGCCGAGCGGTACCTCGCCGCCCACTTCGGCACGGACGCCCGGCGCTACTTCAAGCGCCGCCGGCTGACCGCGCTGGCGCTGCCCGGCGGTGTCCCGCAGCAGCTGGCCTTCATACCGCGCAACGCCGCGGTACGGCGGGTGGCCCGCCGCGCCCGCTCACTGGGGCGGGCGGTGGGCCGCTGACGGGGCTGGACGGCGGCCGCTGCCTGCTGCGTACCGGGGGCCCTGACCGGGCGGACGCCGGCTACGCGCTGGCCAGGGACAGCTTCACCGCGAAGCCCAGGAACAGCGCGCCCGCCGCCGAGGTCGCCCACGCCGACAGGCGCTTGCGGCGGCGGAAGGCGGCGGCCAGCCGGGTGCCGCTGAATATCAGGGCGCTCAGGTAGAGGCAGCTGGCCAGCTGGGCGAAGGCGCCGAGGACGACGAAGGAGAGGGCGGGGTAGGCGTAGCCCGGGTCGACGAACTGCACGAAGAAGGCGATGAAGAACAGGATCGCCTTGGGGTTGACGAGGCTGACGACGAGGGCCCGGCGGAAGGGCCGTTCGTCGGCGGGTCCGGCCGCGGCGGGAGCGGCTTCCGCCGTGCGCTCGCGCCGGGTGCGCCACATGCTCCACGCGGCCCGCAGCATTCCGATCGCCAGCCAGGTGAGGTACCCGGCGCCCGCGTACTTCACGATGCCGAAGAGCAGGGCGTTCCCCTTGAGCAGGGAGGCGACCCCGGCCGCCGACAGGGTCATGAGCACGGTGTCCCCGCACCAGACACCCGCCGCCGCGGAGTAACCGGCCCGCACGCCGCGCCGGGCGGCGACGGACAGCACGTACAGCGAGTTGGGACCGGGGAGCAGGACGATGAGGACGAGCCCTGCCAGGTAGGTGGGGAGATCGATGACGCCGAACATGGCTGGAGTGTCGCACGGGGGTACGGCACTCGGGGAGGTGTTCCGGGTACCGAGACGAGCGGTCAGCCCTCGCCGTCGAGGAGGGTGTCGACGGACAGGTCGAGGCTCACACCGACGGACTCGGGCAGGGGGACGGACTGGCCCCGCTTGAAGCGCTCGGGGGCGGGGTAGGCGCCGTCGACGGGGTCGGTGTAGAGGAGGACCTCGTGATGTCTGCGGTCGGCAATGAGGTAGACGGGCACGCCGGCCCGGGCATAGATGTCCACCTTGGTGGCTGTGTCATTGGTCCAGTTGGACGACGTGACTTCCAAGACCAGACGGAAGACATGTGGCGCATAGCAGTTCTTCTCGACCAACGCGTCCTTGTAGTCGGCGTCAACGAGAGAGAAGTCAGGCACCGCATAGTCGTCAGGTCCTGTCGGCAGCCATAAACCGACGCCTGAGACGTACTTCAGTCCTGCTTTCCTGGCCTGAGCCCTTGAGCACTCTTCGATGAGCCAGGTCAGCGTCTCCTGGTGCGGCCCGTCCGGCGGCGGTGTCACAACAATGCTCCCGTTGAGGATCTCCACCCGGTGACCGGGCAGCTCCTCCCAGAGCCGGTCGGCAGCATCGGCAAGCGACGACTCGTGCAGCATCACAGCCACGGCACCCTCCTTTCGGGAACACCCAACACGAGCCTAACCGGGAGCGGACGTTTTCCGCCCCCGATCACTCGTTCGAGGGAAAGCCCTGCTCAGAACGCATCGCTGGGCACGTAATTCCCCCACACCTCGCGCAGCGCGTTGCACACCTCGCCCACCGTGGCGCGGGCGCGCAGGGCGTCCTTCATCGGGTAGAGGACGTTGTCCTCGCCCTCGGCGGCCTTCTTCAGGGCGGCCAGGGCGGTGTCGACGGCGTGCTGGTCGCGTCCGGCGCGCAGCTTGGCCAGGCGCTCCGCCTGCTGGGCCTCGATGGCGGGGTCGACGCGCAGCGGCTCGTACGGCTCCTCCTCGTCGAGCTGGAAGCGGTTGACGCCCACGACCACCCGCTCGCCGGAGTCGGTCTCCTGCGCGATGCGGTAGGCGCTGCGCTCGATCTCGTTCTTCTGGAAGCCGTGCTCGATCGCGGCGACCGCGCCGCCGAGGTCCTCGACCTTCCGCATCAGCTCCAGGACGGCCGCCTCGACGTCGTCGGTCATCTTCTCGACGACGTAGGAGCCGGCGAAGGGATCGACGGTCGCGGTCACGTCGGTCTCATAGGCGAGGACCTGCTGCGTGCGCAGGGCCAGCCGCGCGCTCTTGTCCGTGGGCAGCGCGATCGCCTCGTCGAAGGAGTTCGTGTGCAGCGACTGCGTGCCGCCGAGCACCGCCGCCAGACCCTGCACCGCCACCCGGACCAGGTTGACCTCCGGCTGCTGCGCGGTCAGCTGGACCCCGGCCGTCTGGGTGTGGAAGCGCAGCATCAGCGACTTGGGATTCTCGGCGCCGAACTCCTCCTTCATCACCCGCGCCCAGATCCGGCGCGCCGCGCGGAACTTGGCGACCTCCTCCAGGACCGTCGTACGGGCCACGAAGAAGAACGACAGGCGGGGCGCGAAGTCGTCCACGTCCATCCCGGCCGCGACCGCCGTGCGCACGTACTCGATGCCGTCCGCCAGCGTGAACGCGATCTCCTGCGCGGGCGAGGCACCCGCCTCCGCCATGTGGTAACCCGAGATCGAGATCGTGTTCCACTTCGGGATCTCGGCCCGGCAGTACTTGAAGATGTCCGCGATCAGCCGCAGCGACGGCTTGGGCGGGAAGATGTACGTACCCCGCGCGATGTACTCCTTCAGCACGTCGTTCTGGATCGTCCCCGTCAGCTTCTCCGCCGGCACACCCTGCTCCTCGGCCACCAGCTGGTAGAGCAGGAGCAGCAGCGCGGCCGGCGCGTTGATCGTCATGGACGTGGAGACCCTGTCCAGCGGGATCCCGCCGAACAGCACCCGCATGTCCTCCACCGAGTCGATCGCCACACCCACCTTCCCGACCTCGCCGTGCGCGATCGGCGCGTCGGAGTCGTGGCCCATCTGCGTCGGCAGGTCGAACGCCACCGACAGCCCCATCGTGCCGTTCGCGATGAGCTGCTTGTACCGGGCGTTGGACTCCGAAGCCGTACCGAAACCCGCGTACTGCCGCATCGTCCACGGACGACCCGTGTACATCGACGGATACACACCCCGCGTGAACGGATACGCACCCGGCTCACCCAGCTTCACCGCCGGGTCCCACCCCTCCAGGGCGTCCGGCCCGTACACCGGCTCGATGGGCAGACCCGACTCGGACTCGCGCGCCATGGTGTGTGCCTCCGCGTTCTTGGTTACTTGCCAGTTACTCGCCGGTACGGCCGACCCTCGCGACGGACTGTAGCGGCGGCCGTGCGCCGGGTGCAGTGGCCCACGCTGGGACCTTGCTCACAGAAGACGTCCCACTCCCTACTGCCGCCTCTGCCTCTGTCCCTGTCTTCTGTCCCTGTCTTCTGTCCCTGTCTTCTGTCCCTGTCTTCTGTCCCTGTCCCTGTCCCTGTCTTCTGTCTTCTGTCTGTTTCCCACCATGCCCCGTGGTTCGCCACCGGTCACGGATGGAAAGACTTCCGGTGGAGTGCCGTAACCACGGCGACGGGCACCGCAACACCGTTGAGACGGCGGGGGGCCGCATGGGCATCGGGGGCACGAGGAGAGCGGTCGTCGGCGTGGCCGCGGCCGTGGCGCTGACGGGGGCGTACGGCTGCACGGTGCAGCCGGCCGGCTCGGGCACCGGTCAGGGCCCGGGCTCCGGTCCGTCCTCCGGTTCCGGCGCGGCCGGACGCCACCGCTCCCCCGTGCACATCGAGGTGCCGACCGCCCGGCCGTCCGGCGGCGGCGAGGGCCACGACGACAGCGGCAAGGGCAGGGGCACGGCCCGGGACGAGCCGCGGGCGTCCCAGGTCCCGGGCGGATCCGGCGGGAGCGCGCGCACGGCCCCGGCCGCTCCGCCCGCCCCCGCCCCCGTCCTGTGGTCGCGGGGTGCCGACGGGCGTGCCGTGCGCGAACTCCAGGCCCGGCTGCGGCAGATCGGCTGGCTGTCCGAGGGGCCGACCGGGACCTACGGCCCCGCGACGGAGCGGGCCGTCCGGGGCTTCCAGGGCAAGCGCGGCCTGCCCGCCACGGGCCGCACCGACACCGTCACCTGGCAGCGGCTGCGCGGGATGACGCACGAGCCGGGCCAGTGGGAGCTGTACCTCATGGGCGGCCAGCCGGCCGGCGCCCCGGACGCGCGGTGTCTGACGGGCCGGGTGGTCTGCATCGACAAGACGACCCGGACCCTGCGCTGGATGGTCGACGGGCGGACCGAGTCGACGATGGCGGTGCGGTTCGGCACGGAGGCCACACCGACCCGTGAGGGTGTGTTCCAGGTCTACTGGAAGTCGCGCCACCATGTGTCGACGATCTACCACTCCGCCATGCCGTTCGCGATGTTCTTCAGTGGCGGACAGGCGGTCCACTACTCCTCGGACTTCGCGGCCCGCGGTTACGCCGGTGGCTCGCACGGCTGCGTCAACGTACGGGACGAGGCGGCGATCGCGCAGTTGTTCGCGCAGGTGAAGGTGGGCGACAAGGTCGTCGTGTACCGGTGAGAGCGGCACCCGTGCCCGGGGAGAAGCGGGGGCGCGGGCGGGACCGGGGGAACGTGTCCCGCCCGCGCCAGATGCACGAGCCGTGGGTACGGGGGGAACCCCGGCTTCGTGCGAGGGCCGATGACCAGTCGGCTCACTCATTACTGCGCCGGGGCGGCCAAAAACGTCACACCTCGCCGGGAGAAAGTTTTCGGCACCCTTAAAACCGCAGGTCAGAGGCTTTCCGACGGGCGAGGCGAGGCCGCCTTGCCGGGGGTCGGCGGAGCGAGTGAGGGGCGGGGCACGACGTCCCTGCGCGGCGGCCCGCCGGCCGGGTGGCCGCCTTCCGCGTGGCCGCCGTCGTCGTCACCGCGCCCGCCCTCGCCGTCGCCGTGCCCCTGACCGCCACCCTTGCCGCCCTTGCCTCCTTTGCCGCCGTTTCCGCTGTCGCCGCCCTTGCCGTCTTTGTCACCCTGGCCGCCTTTGCCGCCCTGACCGTCCTTGTTGCCCTGCCCGTCCTTGCCGTTCCGGTCGGTGTCCTTGTTCCTGCCCTGCCAGGTGCCGTTCCCCTGACCGGAGCCATGGGCCTCGGCCGCCTTCAGCACGCCCTTGCAGTACGTCCAGACCCGTGAGGAGCCGCCGGCCGCTCCGTCCAGCACGTTCTTGCGGCCGGTGCCCAGGTTCTTGCCGTCCCGCAGGTCCTGGCAGGCGGCGACCAGCCGGCCCCAGCGACCGCCCGGGCCGCTCCCGTCGCCGTCCGGTCCGGTCGCGGTGTCGTGGCCGGCGGCGCTGTCTCCGGCGCCGGCGGGGTCCGAGGCGTCGCCCGCGGAGGACCCGAGCGTGGTCCCGCCGGGCGCCGGCGTCCCGGAGCCGCCCGCCCCCTCGCTGCCGTCGCCGCCCCGGGCGAACGGCGGCGACGGTGCGTCCGAGGCGTCCGAGGGCGTCACGGACGTGGCGGGAGCGGGCTCGTCACCGCCGAACGGGCTCGGCAGCACGCCGGTCGTGGCCGCGGCGGCGACCCCGCCGAGCGCGCCCGCGGCCAACGTGGCGGACAGGGCCAGGCGGACGGGCCGGCCCAGGCGCGCACCGGGGCGCCGGGAACGCGCGGTTCCCGCGCCCCGCGCCGGGCCGTGCCCGTGCGCGGCGATCCGGACGAGTCCGGCGTCGGCGGAGCCTGCCGCCGTGTACCGGCCGGGGGCCCCGGCGGAAACGGCCTGTCCGGCGCGGGTGTCGGCCTGGGCGGCGCGTGCCGTGCGGAAGGCGGCGAGGGCGGCTGCCTCACCGGGCAGCTCGGCGGGGGCCGCGGAGGGGTGGGCGGCCGCGGATTCGGCGGAAAGAGCCTTCAGCGCCTCGGCGAGCCGTTCCGCCCGGTCACGGACGGTGACGTCGACGGTGTCCGGCACCTCTCCGCGGAGCAGGCGCTCCGCGGTCTCGCGGTCCAGCCATCGGTACTGCTCGTCGGCCATCACATGTCCTTCTGCGTCCGGGCGCGCATATGCGTCACACCGGCGGACGTCACCGTGTGGCCTCGCGGTTCTCGTGGGAGCGGCATCGCGCCGAGCGCGTCCACGGATTCCGCATCATCACCGAGCAGCTCCGCGAGCCGTTTCAGACCGCGGTGCGCGGCGGTGCGTACGGCGCCGGGCCGTTTGCCGAGCGTCTCGGCGGCGGTCTTGACGTCCAGGCCCACCACCACGCGCAGCACCACGGCCTCGGCCTGGTCCTGGGGAAGCCGGGCGATGAGGGAGAGGGTGCTGCCGGTGGCGAGCGCCTCGATGGCCTCGCCTGCGGTGTCGGAGGCGGCGGCCTTGCCGGCCAGTTCCGTTTCGTCGCCGCCGATGGCGGGGCGGCGGCCGCGCATGCGTATGTGGTCGAGCGCGCGGTTGCGGGCTATCCGGGCGGCCCACCCGCGGAACCGGTCGGCGTCGCCGCTGAAACGCTCCAGGTCGCGGGCGATCTGGAGCCAGGACTCGGACGCCACGTCCTCGGCGTCGCTCTCGCCGACCAGGGTGCGTATGTAGGCGAGCAGCCGCGGGTGCACGGTGCGGTACACAGTCCGGAACGCGGTCTCGTCCCCGGTCTGTGCGGCAAGCACCGCGGCGGTCAGCTCCGCGTCGTCCCCCAGCACCCCGTGGTTCCTCAGTAGATCGAGCAGGATCGTCGCGGCGTCACGGCCGTCGAACGTTGCGGTGATCATGCATCTTCCGCGCCCGGCGCGAAAGGCACGTTACGACCTGAAACCGCCTCTCGTCCATGACCGTACAACGTGCAACCAACCACTCCGACGGTGAGGTGTGACAGAAAACGCACTCATGGCGCTGAAGGAAGTACGGGTCGCCGCGCGGCCCGTGCCGCGCGACGGCCGGGGCCTCTCCTGTGGGGGGTGGCGGCCCCGGTCGTTGCCTCGGCAGGCCGCCCCCCGGCCTCAGCCCAGCCGCCCGGCCAGTGCCTTGAAGTCAGCCCAGGACAGCGCCGGCTTCCCCGGGTCCCACAGTTTCTGCACGGTCGCGCGCAGCGGCATGCGGATCCCGGCGGCCACCTGGTCCTGGGTCTGGGAGTGCGCGAGGTCGCACCAGACGGCGAAGCCGCCGCCCAGGATCTGGGAGTCGTAGCGGGCGGGCACCGCGTCGGTGCCGCGCAGCACGCGCGGGGTCCACTGTTCGTAGATCCGCCGCCCGGTCGGGTAGACGAAGGTCTGGGGCTGGCCCAGGACGTAGTAGAGGTACTCGTCGTTGTAGTTGATCACCTGGCGGCCGGCGGCGAGGTACTCGGCCGGCGGGCGGGCGCCCAGCTCCTTGCCGGTCCAGTAGGCGACCTCGATGTCCTTGTCGGGACTCACGGAGGTGTGCCGGAAGAAGCCGTCGTTCCAGGCGCGCGGGGCGCGGTGGCGGGCGCGGACGGTGGCGGCGCGGTCGTTCAGCCAGCCGGTCGTCAGGTCGGCGACGGTGCCGCCGGGGCCGTAGGCCTTGCGCGCGGCGGCGGCCAGCTGCGGGTAGGACGCCTCGGGGCTGCGGACGGTCAGCGCCTGGTACTCGTCACCGCCGAGGTGCCAGTAGCCGCCGGGGAAGACGCCCGCGAACTCGTTCAGGAGGTCGTCGACGATCCGCGCCGAGCCGCCCTTGGAGATGTCGACCGCGCCCTTGGTCGCCACGCCCTGCGCGTTACGCAGTTGCAGGTCGGGGTGGGCGGCGATCACCGCGCCCAGGTGGCCGGGCGAGTCGATCTCGGGCACGACGGTGATGTGCCGGCTGCCGGCGAGGTCGACGATCCGCTTGACCTGGGCCTTGGTGAGGTGGTCCCCGGAGACGATCTCCGGGTGGGTGTCGGACTGGATGCGGAAGGACTGGTCGTCGGAGAAGTGCAGGCCCAGCTCGTTGTACTTGAGGTCGCCCAGCTCCCGTATTCGGTCCTCTATCCAGTCCGCCGTGAACGGTTTGCGCGCGATGTCCAGCATGAACCCGCGCCGCGGCTTGGCGGGTGCGTCGTCCACGACGCCCTCGGGGGCCGTGCCGCCCGCGTGCACCTCCTGTTTCAGGGTCCGGGTGCCGTAGAAGACACCCGCGTCGCCGCCTCCGCTGATGGTGACGCGTCCGCCGCTCACCGTCATGGAGTACGACTCCGGGTCGCCGCCCCTGCCGCCG
Source organism: Streptomyces sp. NPDC056160 (assembly GCF_042268205.1). Lineage (NCBI taxonomy): Bacteria > Bacillati > Actinomycetota > Actinomycetes > Kitasatosporales > Streptomycetaceae > Streptomyces > Streptomyces sp. NPDC056160. The sequence continues at coordinate 54,099 of NZ_JBHJUW010000009.1, read as the reverse complement.
CCCAGCGCGAGGCGTACGTCACCGTCGCGGACGTCGTCCCGTAACCCCGCGTACGTCAGGCCCAGCTCGCCGGCCAGCAGTTGCCCCTCGTCGGCGAGGGATGCGTCGCCGACCACCACCCGCCCGCCGCGCGCCGGGCGCCAGCCGGGGCCGCGGGCGGCGGTGTGCGAGCGCACGGCGGGAATGGTCCGCGGCGCCCGGGAGAGCGGGTAGGTCCGGGTCGGGCTGGGGGCGGGCTGCGTCGGGGAGGCCGTGCCCGTCGCCGGGCCCGCCACGTCCGCGGGGCCGCCGTCGTCACCGCCCGAGGCCCACACGCCGAGACCGGCGCCGAGGCCGGCCGTGACGGCGAACACCCCGCCGGCCACTGCCCACCTGCGCCGCGACCCCGCCGGGGCACGGTGTCGCCTGTGCTCACTCACACGGCCAACCTACGGCCTCGTCCCGCGCCGGGTGTCCACGAACCGTTCTCAAACTCTTCCGTCCGAGTGAAATCGGGGCATCGGCCGGACACGTCCCGCCCCCTGCCGATAACGTGGCGACACATCTCACACCATCCCCTGCCGACTCACCCGGAACGCCCGTCAGCGGGCGCGCCGTCTCCCACGCCGAGGACCCACGCTGCCCGCGCAGACCCTGGAGCGCTTCAACACCGCCCCGCCCGACGAGACCCGCCGCGCCCTCCTGGCCTGCCTGCGCAGCCCGCGCTGGGCCCGTCGCGTCGCCGCCCACCGCCCCTACCCGGACCTGCCCGCCCTGCTCGCGGCGGCGGACGAGGCGGCGTACGACCTGGGCATGGCCGATCTCGCCGAGGCCCTGGCGGAAGAACCCCTGCCGGCCCTCCCCGACGGCATATACCTGGCCGCCTCCACGGCCCTGAGCGCCGCTTACGCGGCCTACGAGGCGAAATTCGGACATACATTCGTCATCTGCCTGGACGGCGCCGCCCCGGAGGAGGTCCTGAACCGGGTGCTGGCGGCGATCCGGTCACGATTGACGAACGATCCGGAGGAAGAGCGCGTGGTGACGGCGGAGGAGCTGCGGCACCTGGCCAGGGGGCGGCTGGTGCGCGCCCTCGGGGGTGCGGGGCGGCACCGGTCAGCGGCTGCGCCGTGGGGGACGACCAGCGCCGACGCGCCGGCGGTCGGCGCATGAGCGCCCACGCCCGCCCGGCGGCCCTCCCCGCTCACCCGTCCGTGCTCCTTTGAGTGCCACTTTGATCACACCGGCAGGCCCGCTGTGAGCACCACTCCCCCACGTCGCTACGATGCTGGGGGCCGGTGGACCGTACCCGGCCGGGCCCGACCGACACCGAAGCCGGCGCGGCCCTAGTCCCCGCTCCCGGAGGGTTCTTCCGTGCCGGCTGGAACGCTGTACCGCGGCCGGGAAGGAATGTGGTCCTGGGTGGCTCACCGAGTCACCGGCGTCCTCATCTTCTTCTTCCTGTTCGTTCACGTGCTGGACACCGCACTCGTCCGCGTGTCTCCCGAGGACTACGACAAGGTCGTGTCCACGTACAAGACCCCGATCGTCGCGTGCCTGGAGTACGGCCTCGTCGCCGCCATCCTCTTCCACGCGCTGAACGGTCTCCGTGTCATCGCCGTCGACTTCTGGGCCAAGGGTGCCCGCTACCAGAAGCAGATGCTCTGGACGGTCGTCATCGCCTGGTTCGTGCTCATGCTCGGGGCGATCTACCCCGTCCTGGGTCACGCCTTTCGAGTCGTCTTCGGGAGCTGACGCGTATGTCCACCACTGAAACCACCGCTTCCGGTGTGGGCCCGGTCGAAGGCGCCTCCTACAACGTCGACAACCCGGCTCCGTTCATCGAGGCCCCGCGCAAGCGCACCAAGAAGACCCCGAGGTCGACCCGGGGCAACTTCGAGATGTACGGCTGGCTGTTCATGCGGCTGTCCGGTGTCGTGCTGGTCGTCCTGGTCATCGGCCACCTGCTGATCCAGCTCGTCCTGGACGGCGGTGTCTCCAAGGTCGGCTTCGCCTTCGTCGCGGGCCGCTGGGCCTCGCCCTGGTGGCAGGTCTGGGACCTGCTGATGCTGTGGCTGGCCATGCTGCACGGCTGCAACGGCCTGCGTACCGTCATCAACGACTACGCGGAGCGCGCGAACACGCGGCTGTGGCTGAAGGGCCTGCTCTACACCGCCACGGTGTGGACCATCCTGCTGGGCACGCTGGTGATCTTCACCTTCGACCCGAACATCCGCTAGGCACGGGGCTGAGGTAATCCACTCATGAAGATCCACAAGTACGACACCGTCATCGTCGGCGCCGGCGGCGCCGGTATGCGCGCCGCCATCGAGTCGACCAAGCGCAGCCGCACCGCCGTGCTGACCAAGCTCTACCCGACCCGCTCCCACACGGGCGCCGCGCAGGGCGGCATGGCCGCCGCGCTGGCCAACGTGGAGGAGGACAACTGGGAGTGGCACACCTTCGACACGGTCAAGGGCGGTGACTACCTGGTCGACCAGGACGCCGCCGAGATCCTGGCGAAGGAGGCCATCGACTCCGTCCTCGACCTGGAGAAGATGGGCCTGCCGTTCAACCGGACGCCGAACGGCACGATCGACCAGCGCCGGTTCGGCGGTCACTCCCGCAACCACGGCGAGGCCCCGGTCCGCCGCTCCTGCTACGCGGCCGACCGCACCGGCCACATGATCCTCCAGACGCTGTACCAGAACTGCGTCAAGGAGGGCGTGGAGTTCTTCAACGAGTTCTACGTCCTGGACCAGCTGATCACCGAGGTCGACGGCGTCAAGAAGTCGGCCGGCGTGGTGGCGTACGAGCTGGCGACCGGCGAGATCCACATCTTCCAGGCGAAGTCCGTGATCTACGCCTCCGGCGGCACCGGCAAGTTCTTCAAGGTGACCTCCAACGCGCACACCCTGACCGGTGACGGCCAGGCCGCCGTGTACCGGCGCGGGCTGCCGCTGGAGGACATGGAGTTCTTCCAGTTCCACCCGACCGGCATCTGGCGCATGGGCATCCTGCTCACCGAGGGCGCCCGCGGTGAGGGCGGCATCCTGCGCAACAAGGACGGCGAGCGCTTCATGGAGAAGTACGCGCCCGTCATGAAGGACCTGGCGTCCCGTGACGTCGTCTCCCGCTCCATCTACACGGAGATCCGCGAGGGCCGCGGCTGCGGTCCCGAGGGCGACCACGTCTACCTGGACCTCACCCACCTCCCGCCGGAGCAGCTGGACGCCAAGCTGCCCGACATCACCGAGTTCGCGCGGACCTACCTCGGCATCGAGCCGTACACGGACCCGATCCCGATCCAGCCCACCGCGCACTACGCCATGGGCGGCATCCCGACCAACGTCGAGGGTGAGGTCCTGGCGGACAACACCACCGTCGTCCCGGGCCTGTACGCGGCCGGCGAGGTGGCCTGCGTGTCCGTGCACGGCGCCAACCGGTTGGGCACCAACTCGCTGCTGGACATCAACGTCTTCGGCCGCCGCGCGGGCATCGCCGCCGCGGAGTACGCGCAGAAGGCGGACTTCGTCGAGCTGCCGGCGGACCCGGAGAGCCTCGTCGTCGAGCAGATCGAGCGGCTGCGCTCCTCCACGGGCACCGAGCGCGTGGCCACGATCCGCCGCGAGCTGCAGGAGACCATGGACGCCAACGTCATGGTGTTCCGCACCGAGCAGACGATCAAGACGGCGGTCGAGAAGATCGCCGAACTGCGCGAGCGCTACAAGAACGTGGCGATCCAGGACAAGGGCAAGCGGTTCAACACCGACCTCCTGGAGGCCATCGAGCTGGGCAACCTGCTGGACCTGGCCGAGGTCATGGCGGTCTCCGCCCTGGCCCGCAAGGAGTCCCGCGGCGGTCACTACCGCGAGGACTACCCGAACCGCGACGACGTCAACTTCATGCGCCACACCATGGCGTACCGCGAGGTCGGCGCCGACGGGTCCGAATCCATCCGTCTCGACTACAAGCCGGTCGTCCAGACCCGCTACCAGCCGATGGAGCGTAAGTACTGATGGCAACCCCTGTTCTGGACAAGGCGGACGCGGCCGGGCAGCCCGAGCCGGGATTCGCCGACTCCCCCTACATCACCGTCACCCTGCGGGTCCGCCGGTTCAACCCGGAGGTCTCGGCGGAGTCCACCTGGGAAGACTTCCAGCTGGAGATGGACCCCAAGGAGCGTGTCCTCGACGCGCTGCACAAGGTCAAGTGGGACCACGACGGCACGCTCACCTTCCGCCGCTCCTGCGCCCACGGCATCTGCGGTTCGGACGCGATGCGGATCAACGGCAAGAACCGCCTCGCGTGCAAGACGCTGATCAAGGACATCAACCCCGAGAAGCCGATCACGGTGGAGCCCATCAAGGGCCTCACGGTGCTCAAGGACCTCGTGGTCGACATGGAGCCGTTCTTCCAGGCGTACCGGGACGTGATGCCCTTCCTGATCACGAAGGACACCAACGAGCCCACGCGCGAGCGGCTGCAGTCGGCCGAGGACCGGGCGCGCTTCGACGACACGACGAAGTGCATCCTGTGCGCGGCGTGCACCTCCTCCTGCCCGGTGTTCTGGAACGACGGCCAGTACTTCGGTCCGGCCGCGATCGTGAACGCCCACCGCTTCATCTTCGACAGCCGTGACGAGGCGGGCGAGCAGCGCCTGGAGATCCTCAACGACAAGGACGGCGTGTGGCGTTGCCGCACCACCTTCAACTGCACCGATGCCTGCCCCCGCGGCATCGAGGTGACGAAGGCGATCGCGGAGGTCAAGCGGGCGCTGATCACCCGCCGCTTCTGAGGCCGTCGCCCTCCGGCAGGCCCGGATCAGGGCCCCGTTCCCCCTGGGAGCGGGGCCCTCGGCGTTCCTGCGCCGGGCGGGTGACCTGACGGCCCGTCCCGCGGGGTGTGCGCGGGGGTGCGCGGCAGGGGCGTACCTAACCTGATCACATGTCAGATGACGAGTCGTACGAGCTGCTCGGGTTCGACAACGTGCTGCTGGCCGTGGGCGATCTCGGCGAGGCCGTGGGGTTCTACGAGCGGGCCGGGTTCGCCGTGGCGTTCCGGCTGGACGAGGCGGGGATCGCGCTGCTGAAGGTCGGCGGTGAGACCCCGGGGATCCTGCTGCGCAAGGAGGAGGCGCTCGGGCACCGGCCGCCGCCGTGGCACACCCCGCGCCTGTGGCTGGAGGTCCCGGACGCCCGCGCGGCGGCCCGGGCGCTGGCGGCGGCCGGCATCGAGCCGCTGGACGAGCCGTCCGCCCAGGCCACCGGCTGGACCGTGGAGGTCGCCGACCCCTGGGGCAACGTCCTCGGCCTCACCGACTACACCAAGCGCCCCGAGCTGGGCCGCCGCCCCTGAGCCACCGCCCGCCCGGCCCGCGCGGGGCCACTGGCTAGGCTCTGACCGTGCCCGAGAAGAAGAGTCCCGACAGCAAGAGCGACGGCGGCGGCGCGTCCCCGGCCCAGGCCCCGGAATCCACGCCGGCCCAGGCACCGGACCCCACGCCGGCCGCGGCCCCGAGCAAGTCCGAGCAGACCCGGGCCCTGATCCTGGAGACGGCCATGCGCCTGTTCCAGGAGCGCGGCTACGACAGGACCACCATGCGGGCCATCGCCCAGGAGGCCGGGGTCTCCGTCGGCAACGCGTACTACTACTTCGAAGGCAAGGAGCACCTGATCCAGGGCTTCTACGACCGGATCGCCGCCGAGCACCAGGAGGCGGTGCGGGAGGTCCTGGCCCGGGAGAGCGGCCTGGAGGCGCGTCTGGCGGGCGTACTGAAGGCCTGGCTCGACATCGCCACGCCGTACCACGAGTTCGCCGTCCAGTTCTTCAAGAACGCGGCCGACCCCGACAGTCCGCTCAGCCCCTTCTCCCCCGAGTCGGAGCACGCGCGCGTGGAGGCCGTCAGCGTCCACCGGCAGGTGCTGCACGGGGCGCGCACCAAGGTGCCGGCGGAGCTGCGCGAGGTGCTGCCCGAGCTGATGTGGCTGGCCCAGATGGGCCTCGTCCTGTACTGGGTGTTCGACCGCACGCCGGGCCGCGAGCGCAGCTACCGGCTCGCCGAGCGCGGGGCCCGGCTCACCGCGCGGGGGGTGTCGCTGGCCCGGTTCCGGGCGCTGCGGCCGCTGGTGCACGAGGTGCACGAGCTGTTCACGGACTTCCTGCCGGGGATGACGAAGGCGCTGCCGGACCCGGCCCGCAGGAGCCGCCAGGACGGGTGAGGGGCACCGGCGCGCCCTCGCGGGTGCCGGTACACCTCGGGCGTGCCGGTGCCCCTCGCGGGTGCCGGTGCCCCTCGGGCGTGCCGGTGCCCCTCGCGGGTGCCGGTGCCCCTCGGGCGTGCCGGTGCCCCTCTCCCGTGCCCGGGAGGCGGGCTCTGCGCCCGGTGGCTCAGATCCAGTTGAGCTTCCAGAGCCGGAAGACGCCCGTGCCGTCCGACAGGTACTGGCCGCCGCCGACGTCCTCGCTGGTGACGACGTACTCCTTCTGCTGCCACAGCGGGACCAGCGGCACGTCGTCGGCCACCTTCGCCTGCAGGGAGCGGAAGTCGGACGCCGCCCGGCTGCGGTCGGTGTACTGCCGGCTGTCGGAGACGAGCGCGTCGACGGCCTTGTTGCTGTAGCCGGTGTTCATGCTGCTGCCGGAGCCGACGAGCGGGCCGCCGAAGGTGTCCGGGTCCGGGTAGTCGGCGACCCAGCCGACCGCCCAGGCGTCCATCTTCCCGGCGGTGTACCGCTTCTGGAAGTCGGTCCACTCGTAACCCTTGACGTCGACCTTGAACAGGCCGCTCGACTCCAGCTGCCGCTTGATCTCCGCGGCTTCCTCGGCGCCCTGGCCGCGGCCCTCGCCGTAGCCGTAGGTGAACCGCACCGGGGTCGAGACCCCCGCCTCGGTCAGCAGCTGACGGGCCTTCTTGACGCTCTGTGCCGGGTAGGCGTCGAAGAAGGAGGTGGTGTGTCCGGTGATGCCGGCCGGGACCAGGGAGTACAGCGCGTCCACCGTGCCGTCGTAGACGGAGGTGACCAGCTGCTCGCGGTTGATCAGCCAGGCGAGGGCGCGGCGGACCCGGACGTCGTGCAGCGGGGAGGAGGCGTGCGTGTTGAGGTACAGGTTGCGGGTCTCGGCGCTGTCGGACTCCGACACGCGCTGCGTGGGGTCGCTCGGGTTGAGCGCGGCGAGCAGCTTGGGCGTCAGCGTGCGGGTGGCGGCGTCGACCTGCTTGTCCTGCCAGGCCTTGTCGAGGGCGCTGCCCTCGGTGAAGTAGCGGACCTGGATGGGCCGTCCGGTGCCGCCGATGGCGCCCTTGTAGGAGCCGTTGGGCTTCAGGTCGGCGCTCTTGTCCTTGGTGTATCCGGTCAGGCGGTACGGTCCGGTGCCGTCGGCGTCGGTCCCGGTGCGCAGCGAGTTCAGCGCGTAGCGGGTGTGGTCGACGATGGAACCGGCGCCGGTGGCGACCTTCAGCGGGAAGGTGGTGTCGGGCGTGGAGAGGTGGAAGGTGACGGTCATGCCGTCGGCGTCCACGGAGCCGAGGGTGGAGAACAGGGCCGACGGGCCGACCTTGGAGTCGATCTTCTTGACCCGGTCGAAGGAGTACTTGACGTCTTCGGCGGTCATCGTCCGCCCGCTCGGGAACTTCAGGCCGTCGCGCACCGTGCAGCGGTAGGTGCGCAGTCCGCCGCCCACGAAGCCGCAGTTCTTGGCCGCGTCGGGCACGGGCTGGGTGCCGTCGGGCTCGAAGGTGAGCAGCGACTGGAAGACGTTGCTGTACAGGGCCCAGGAGCCGGCGTCGTAGGCGCCCGCCGGGTCCAGCGCGGTGACGGCGTCCGTCGTGCCCAGGGTGATCGCCTTGTTCTTGTCGCCCTGGGACGGCAGGAGTTGCCAGCCGCCCACACCGACCACCGCCAGGACCAGCAGCGTCAGCAGAATCCGTATGCGAACCGACCGCATCGGTGATGCCCTCCCCAGGCCCTCCAGGCCCTTCGCGAGCCGCTGTGCATATGCCACACCCCTTGGGGCCGCGCACACATAATCACACGACCCTCACGAGGGGGAAGGGGATTCCGGAGGGGACGAAAAGACGTTATGAAGAAGTGTTTTCTCCTTGTTTCACAGGATGTCCTCAGGTGTCCCTCAGCGTGGCGATCAGCGCGCCTTTCGCACCGTTTGGCCGATTTCGCCGACACGGACAGTAATACGTCGCACATTTCGTCGATGACGCACATCACACCCCTACCGGACATCCCGTCAGCCGGGCACCGGTGGCCGGAGCGTTATGACGTCCGGCGCAGTGCACGCAGTCCGCGCAACCCGAGGCCCCCGATGACCGTCCCCAATACGAAGGAGACGACCGCCAGCGTCAGGTGCACCCAGAAGTACGCCGTCGGATGACCGTCGTCGAACGCGAGCCCGCTGCTGTCCTTGACGAGATTCTTGACGAAAGTGACCCAGATGACCCAGCTCCACACCCCGAAGGCGAGCAGGAACCAGGAGACGGGGCGGCTGAGCTTCATACCTTCAGTATCGCTGCCGGGCCTCCGGCTCCGTGGCCGGGGTCGGGCCGGCAGCGGGGCCCGGGGCCCGGCCCCCGTGGACAGGGCAGGTACGTTTCCGACCGTGTCCGCACCCTCCACGACCGTCCGCCGCTCCGTCCTGGTCGCCTCCGCCGCCCTGTTGTCCGCCTCCCTCACCGCGCCCGCCGCCCTCGCCGCGCCGGCCCTGAAGACCGGCTCCCCGGCCGCTCCCCCGGCCCACATGTCCGGCGTGGGCGGCGCCCGGCTCGGGCAGGCGGGGACGCAGGTCAGCCTGACCCCCGGCGTCCCGGTCCTGCCCAAGGACCTCTCCGGGCGCTCCTGGATCGTCGCGGACGCCGAGTCGGGGCAGGTGCTCGCCTCGCACAACGCGCACTGGCGGCTGCCCCCCGCCAGCACCCTGAAGATGCTGTTCGCCGACACGGTCCTGCCCAAGTTCCCGAAGACGCAGAAGCACAAGGTCGCCCCGAGCGACCTGGCCGGCATGGGCGAAGGCTCCAGCCTGGTGGGGATAAAGGAGAACGAGACCTACGCCGTCCACGACCTCTGGCTCGGCGTCTTCCTGCGGTCCGGCAACGACGCCGTGCACGTGCTGTCCGCGATGAACGGCGGCGTCCCCCAGACCGTCAAGGACATGAACGCGCACGCCCAGGACCTCCAGGCGCTCGACACGCACGTGGTGAGCCCGGACGGCTACGACGCGCCCGGCCAGGTGTCGTCGGCGTACGACCTCACCCTGTTCGCCCGCTCCGGGCTGCAGAAGAAGGACTTCCGGGAGTACTGCTCGACCGTGCGGGCCGAGTTCCCCGGGGAGACGAAGAAGGGCAAGAAGGGCAAGACGTCCCGCGGTTCCTTCGAGATACAGAACACCAACCGGCTGCTGAGCGGCGACCCCGGCCTCTCGGTGTACCCGGGCATCGCGGGCGTCAAGAACGGCTACACCACCAACGCGGGCAACACCTTCACCGGCGTCGCCGAACGCAACGGCAAGGTGCTGCTCGTGACGGTGATGAACCCGCAGAAGACGGAGCACGACGAGGTCTACCGGGAGACCGGACGGCTCTTCGACTGGGGCTTCAAGGCGGTCGGCAAGGTGCAGCCGGTGGGCACGCTGGTGGCACCCAGGAGCGCCGCGGCGGGCAACGGGCAGCCGGGCTCGACCCCGGGTCCCGGGCAGGTGGGCGGCCGGACGGCCGGGGCCGGGGCGAGCGCGTCCGCCAAGAGCGGCTCCGGCGGCATGGGTGTCGCCCTGGGGATCGCCGGAGGCGTGCTGGTGCTGCTCGCGGCGGGCGCCTTCCTGGTCAACCGCCGCTGGCCGCTGCCGGAGCTCATGCGGCGCCGCTCGCGCCCCTGAGCCTGCCGTCCGGGCCGTCCCCGCCGCCGTCCCCCTCACCGTCCTTGGGCCGGGCCTCGCTGCCCGCCTCCGCCTTGCTGCCGGTCGCGGTCCAGGACGCGCAGTACAGGACCAGCTTGGACGTGAAGTTGATCCACAGCAGCAGGGCGACGGGGACCCCGAAGGCGCCGTACATGCTCTTGGCCGCCACTCCCTGGATGTAGCCGCTGAGCAGCAGCTTCAGCAGTTCGAAGCCGATCGCGCCGAGCAGGGCGGCGACGAGGAGCCGGCGGCGCGGCGGTTCTACGCCGGGCAGCAGGGTCAGGACGTAGAGCAGCACCAGGAAGTCGGCCAGCACCGCGACGGCGAACGCGATGACGCGCAGCACCACGCTGCCCGCGCCGTCCTCGCCGAGGCCGACCTGCCGCGACGTCCACCCGACGGCGGCCGAGGCGACGGTGGAGACGGCGAGCGTGACGACCACCGCGCCGCCGAACCCGACGAGGATCCCCGCGTCCTGCACCTTGCTCAGGACCGGGTTCTTCTCGGCGTCCGGCAGCTCCCACACCGCGCGCAGGCAGTCGCGCATCTGCCCCACCCAGCCCATGCCGGTGAACAGCAGGGCGGCAGCCGCGATGATCCCTACGGTGCCGGCGTTCTGCGCCAGGGAGGTGATGTGCAGCTGGTCGCCGAGGCCCGGGAACTGCTGGGCGATCTTGCCTTCGAGCGTGTGCTGCTGCTTGGTGCTGAGGGTGGCGGTGCCGATCGCGGCGGCCAGCGTCAGCAGCGGGAACAGCGCGATGAAGCTGACGAACGTCATGGCCGCGGCGAGGCGTGTCCACTTCACCCGGTCCAGGCGCTCGTACGACCGCCACGCGTGCGTCCGCATCAGACGGGCCAGCCACGGGCCGATCACGGGGAGGTTCTTCAGCCAGTCCATGATCGGACTTGTGCCCGCTCAGAGGCCGCGTCAACACCGCGTTTCTACGACAGAACGCCCATAAACGGACGATACAGTCGTCTGCCGTGAAGGATGCCCCGGGTCCGCTGCCCCGCCCGCCCCGTTCGAGCCGTCTCCTGCCGCCCCCGGGCCTGGCCGGCCTCGGCGGCCGTGCCGAGGCCGGGCGGCTCCCCCGCTCCCTGCTCGTGCTCGGCGGCACCTCCGAGATCGCGCTGGCCACCGTCCGCCGGCTCGTCGCGCGCCGCACCCGCACGGTGTGGCTGGCGGGCCGGCCGTCCGCGGCGCTGGAGGAGGCGGCGGCCAGGCTGCGCGCCCTGGGCCCCGAGGTGCGCACCGTCGCCTTCGACGCGCTCGACCCCGGCGCCCACGAGGCCGTGCTCGGCAAGGTCTTCGCGGAGGGCGACATCGACATGGTGCTGCTCGCCTTCGGCGTCCTCGGCGACCAGGCGTACGACGAGCGGGAGCCGCTCAACGCGGTGTACGTCGCCCAGACCAACTACACCGGGGCGGTCTCCGCCGGCCTGGTGACCGCGCGGGCGCTGCAGAACCAGGGGCACGGCTCGCTGGTCGTCCTCTCCTCCGCCTCCGCCGAGCGGGCCCGCCGCACCGACTTCATCTTCGGCTCCAGCAAGGCGGGGCTGGACACCTTCACCGAGGGCCTGGGGCACGCGCTGCACGGGACGGGCGTGCACGTCATGGTCGTACGTCCCGGGTTCGTACGGTCCGGCGCCACCGCGGGCCGTGCGGTGCCGCCGCTGGCGAGCACGCCCGAGGAGGTCGCGACCGCCGTCGAACTGGGCCTGCGGCGACGCTCGGAGACGGTGTGGGTGCCCGGCGTCCTGCGCGTGGTCGCCACGGCGCTGCGGCATCTGCCACCCAGGGTGTACCGACGGCTGCCGCTGTAGGGCCACCGGGCGGGGCAGCCGAAGAGGTCCGACAGGGCCTGGCGGGCGGGCAGGGCCTAGCGGGCGGGCAGGGTGCCGCGGTCCACGGGGGTCGCCTGCGGGGGGACGACCGTACGGCCGCCGAAGGAGAACTCCCGCAGTTTGCGCCACACCCCGTCGGCGCCCTGCTCGTGCAGGGCGAAACCGGTGCACGGCCACTCGGCCTCGTACCCGGCCAGTTCCTCGAAGGCGCGGTCCATCGCCGCGTCGTCGATGCCGTGCGCCACGGTGACGTGCGGGTGGTAGGGGAACTGGAGTTCGCGGGCGACGGGTCCGGAGGCGTCGCGGACCCGCTCCTGCAACCGGCTGCACGCCTCGGCGCCCTCGACGACCCGCAGGTACACCACGGGTGACAGCGGCCGGAAGGTGTCGGTGCCGGACAGGCGCATCGTGAAGGGCCGCCCGGCCGCCGCCACCTCGGTCAGGTGGGCCTCGACGGCCGGCAGCTCGGCGCGGTCCACCTCGGTCGGCGGCAGCAGCGTGACGTGCGTGGGGATACCGTGAGCCGCGGCGTCGCCGAAGCCCGCGCGCCGCTCCTGGAGCAGGCTGCCGTGGGGCTCCGGGACCGCGATCGACACGCCGATCGTTACGGTCCCCACGTCGTCTCCTGTCGTCGTGCCGGTGTCTGCTGTCGAGCAGGCTCGTCTTCTGTTGCGTTCTCGCGTGCGCTCGGGCGTTCCCGCGTGGTCCGTGCGTTCTCGCGCGTTCTTGTGCGGCCTCGCGTCGTCTTGCGCGTTCTCGTGCGTTCCCGGCCGTTTCGTCCCGGCCGTCCGGCTATCGACTGTACGACCACGGACCGGCGATGGGCAGGCTCAGCGGCAGTGATGTGCGGCGCTCTGCCCGTCGCGGGTGCGAGCGGTGGTGCGCCTCAGTGCTTGGCCGGCAGGAAGCCCACCCTGTCGTACGCCTGGGAGAGGGTCTCCGCGGCCACCGCGCGCGCTTTCTCGGCGCCCTTGGCCAGGATGGAGTCCAGCGTCTCCGGGTCGTCCAGGTACTGCTGGGTCTGCTCCCGGAACGGCGTCACGAACTCGACCATGACGTCGGCGAGGTCCGTCTTGAGCGCGCCGTAGCCCTTGCCCTCGTACTTCTGTTCCAGGGTGGCGACGGCGGTGCCGGTGAGGGTCGAGTAGATGGAGAGCAGGTTGCTGACGCCGGGCTTGGTCTCCCGGTCGAAGCGGATCACCGTGTCGGTGTCGGTGACCGCGCTCCTGACCTTCTTCGCGGTGGTCTTCGGGTCGTCCAGCAGGTTGATCAGGCCCTTGGGCGTGGAGGCCGACTTGCTCATCTTGATCGACGGGTCCTGGAGGTCGTAGATCTTCGCCGTCTCCTTGAGGATGTACGCGGAGGGGACGGTGAAGGTCTCGCCGAAGCGGCCGTTGAAACGCTCGGCGAGGTCGCGGGTCAGCTCGACGTGCTGGCGCTGGTCCTCGCCCACCGGGACCTCGTGGGCCTGGTAGAGGAGGATGTCGGCGACCTGGAGGACCGGGTACGTGAACAGGCCGACGGAGGCCCGGTCGGCGCCCTGCCGGGCGGACTTGTCCTTGAACTGGGTCATCCGCGACGCCTCGCCGAAGCCGGTGAGGCAGTTCATGACCCAGGCGAGCTGGGCGTGCTCGGGGACGTGGCTCTGGACGAAGAGCGTGCAGCGCTCCGGGTCGAGGCCGGCGGCCAGCAGCTGGGCGGCGGCGAGCCGGGTGTTGGCGCGCAGCTCGGCCGGGTCCTGCGGGACCGTGATCGCGTGCAGGTCGACGACCATGTAGAAGGCGTCGTGGGACTCCTGCAGGGCCACCCACTGGCGGACGGCGCCGAGGTAGTTGCCGAGGTGGAACGAGCCTGCGGTGGGCTGGATTCCGGAGAGCACGCGAGGTCGGTCGTTGGCCATGCTCACCATTCTCTCAGGAAACGGTGCCCGATCCGGAACGGGCCGGAAACAGGTGGGAACCGGATGGAGAGCCGCAGGCGTCGGTCGCCGCCGATGAGACGGGGAACACAGTGCGTGCGGCGGCCCGGCGTGGGGGCCGGGCCGCCGTGGGAGGGCCGGGACGGGAACCGGCGGGAGCTGACAGCGGCCGACGGGAGCCGGCCGGCCGGTGGGGGCCGGGTCAGCCGAGGTCGATCTCCGGGTAGAGCGGGAAGCCCGCGACGAGGTCCGTGGCCCGGTGGGCAATCTCCTCCGCGATCTTCGGATCGAGGACGTGCTGGGCCTTGGAGGGCGCGCCCTTGGCGGTGGTGCCGGGCTCGGTGGCCGTCAGGACGCGGTCGATCAGTCCGGCGACCTCGTCCATCTCGGCGGTGCCCAGGCCACGGGTGGTCAGGGCCGGCGTGCCGATGCGGACACCGGAGGTGTACCAGGCGCCGTTGGGGTCGGCGGGGATCGCGTTGCGGTTGGTGACGATGCCGGATTCGAGCAGCGCGGCCTCGGCCTGGCGGCCGGTGAGGCCGTAGGAGGAGGCGACGTCGATCAGGTTGAGGTGGTTGTCCGTGCCGCCGGTCACCAGGGTCGCGCCCCGGCGCATCAGGCCCTCGGCCAGGGCGCGGGAGTTGTCGACGATGCGCTGGGCGTAGTCCCGGAAGGAGGGCTGCCGGGCCTCGGCCAGCGCGACGGCCTTGGCGGCCATGACGTGCGGGAGCGGGCCGCCCAGGACCATGGGGCAGCCACGGTCGACCTGGTCCTTGAGGGAGTCGTCGCACAGGACCATGCCGCCGCGCGGGCCGCGCAGGGACTTGTGGGTGGTGGTGGTGACGATCTGGGCGTGCGGGACCGGGTCGAAGTCGCCGGTGAGGACCTTGCCCGCGACCAGGCCGGCGAAGTGGGCCATGTCGACCATGAGCGTGGCGCCGACCTCGTCGGCGATCTCCCGCATGATCCGGAAGTTCACGAGACGGGGGTAGGCGGAGTAGCCGGCCACGATGATGAGCGGCTTGAACTCGCGGGCGGTGGCGCGCAGGGCCTCGTAGTCGAGGAGGCCGGTGGCCGGGTCGGTGCCGTAGGAGCGCTGGTCGAACATCTTGCCGGAGATGTTCGGGCGGAAGCCGTGGGTGAGGTGGCCGCCGGCGTCCAGGGACATGCCGAGCATGCGCTGGTTGCCGAATGCGCGGCGCAGCTCGGCCCAGTCCTCGTCGGAGAGGTCGTTGACCTGGCGGACGCCGGCCTTCTCCAGGGCGGGCAGTTCGACGCGCTGGGCGAGGACGGACCAGAAGGCGACGAGGTTGGCGTCGATGCCGGAGTGCGGCTGGACGTAGGCGTGGCGGGCGCCGAAGAGTTCCCTGGCGTGCTCGGCGGCCAGCGACTCGACGGTGTCGACGTTGCGGCAGCCGGCGTAGAAGCGGCGGCCGATGGTCCCCTCGGCGTACTTGTCGCTGAACCAGTTGCCCATGGCCAGGAGGGTGGCCGGGGAGGCGTAGTTCTCGGAGGCGATCAGCTTGAGCATCTCGCGCTGGTCGGTGACCTCCTGGCCGATGGCGTCGGCGACGCGGGGCTCGACGGCGCGGATCACGTCGAGGGCGGCACGGAAGGCGGTGGACTCGTTGGAGAGGGGCGCAGACATGTCGGGGGACCTCCGGACGTGGCGTTCGGCGTTCACGGTACGGCCCAGGCGCACGGCACACTTTCTGCTCGGGCCGCTTCCCGATGGTCGGTCCCATCTTCGGCCCCCGGCACCACGCCCGGGACCTGCGCGCCAGTCACGGCCCGCAGGTCAGCCTACCGGGCGGCCGGTCCGGGGACGCCGCGACGTCCACCATGCGAGCGGGGGATGCTCTTTAGAGCTGCGAACAAAAGTGGGTTCCGATCAGCGGGCGGTGTCCGGTGCGTGCGATCGCAAGGCGCCGGGAGGTCCTTGTAGCGGAGCTACCAGGGCCTTTCGGCAACGCGGCGAGGGCGCGTGCCGGGCGCCGCCAGCCGGGGCCCACTTTTGTTCGCAGCTCTTATGGATGTCAGGCGTCGGCGGCGCCGACGACGCGCCAGTGGCCGACCTCCTGGTGGGCGGAGTCGTGGACGGTCGAGCCGTCACCGGGTACGAGCGCGTAGTGGTGGAGGTTGCCGCCCCAGTACCGCAGGATGCGGCCCAGTTCGCGCGCCTTGTCCTCGGCCGGCTGCGCGGCGTCCACCGTGACCTCCAGGACGAACTTCATGTCCGTCGCCTCCCCTCGGGTGGGGCCCGGGCGTGCGGGGGCCCGGGCGTGCGGGGGCCCGGGCCTGTGTGACTCTGTGGTCTCCATTGTTTCATTCAAGTGCTTATGGGGACTTTGCTCGCCTTCCCCGCTGCTCGGGCGGGACGAGTGCCCGGAAAGTCTCAACCAGGAGGGCAGGGCCGAGTGGCGGACCGGGCGGAAGACAGGGACCGGGCGGGGGGGCCTGATGCAAGGCCGAGTGGAGGACCGGAGGGAAGGCCGGGTGGAGGGCCGGGTGCGGATCGGCGAACTGGCGCGGTCGGCAGGGGTGTCGGTGCAGCAGGTCCGCAACTACGTCGACAGCGGGCTCCTGCCGCCGGTCGGGCGCGCCGCCTCCGGCTACCGGGTCTTCACCGCCGCGCACGCCGACGCCCTGGCCACGGCCCGTGAGCTGGCCGGCGGTCACGGCTGGCCTACCGCGCGGACGGTCATGTGCGCCGTCCACGCGGGGGACCTGCGGGCGGCACTCGCCGCCGTCGACGCGAGCCATGCCCGGCTGGACCGGGAGCGCGCCGAACTGGCCGCCGTGGGCGAGGCCCTGGCGACCGTCCTGGCGGACGGCTCCTTCGCCCCGTCCGCCGGGGGCCGCCCGCCGCGCATCGGGGAGGCCGCCCGCGCCGTGGGGGTGAAACCGCCGGTGCTGCGCCTGTGGGAGGAGCGGGGGCTGCTGCGGCCGGACCGGGAGCCGGGCACGGGCTACCGCCGCTACCCGGGGCCCGAGCTGCAGGCGGCGCACATGGTGGCGCTGCTGCGCCGGGGCGGGCACCCGCTCGCCGCCGTCGGGACGGTCCTGGCCGAGCTGCGGGCCGCCGGCGATCCCGGGCGGGTGCGCGGTGAACTCGCCGCGCGGGAGGACGAGCTGCACCGCCGCAGCCTGCGGCGGCTCGCGGCGTCCGCCGCCCTGCACGCCTACCTGCGCGGCCTCGGCCACCTCGCCTGACCGCCGGGTCCAGAGCGGGACGCCTCAGGTGAGCGCTCCGGAGACGGTCAGAGGATCACGTGCGGGACGAAACGGGCGTACTCGTCGGTGATCAGGCCGGACGACTCGCGGATGCCGAGCCCGGCGGACTCGTCCTCGACGACCCAGGCGCCGAGGACGACGTGGTTGCCGTCGAAGGCGGGCAGCGGGGCGAGGGCCTGGTAGCAGCAGGCCTCGTCGCGCAGGACCGGAGCGGCGCCCGGCGCGTGCAGGGTCACTCCCGCGCCCTCGCGGCCGAGCAGCGGTTTGGCGACGTAGCCGGCGGAGTCCGCCAGTTCGCGGGGGCCGTCGAGGTAGGCGGGGAGGAGGTTGGGGTGGCCGGGGTACAGCTCCCAGAGGATCGCCAGCAGCGCCTTGTTGCTCAGCAGCATCTTCCAGGCGGGCTCGATCCACAGGGTGGAGCCGGTGCCGCCGCCGTTGTCGAGGGTGTCCAGGACGTGACCGGCGAAGCGGTCGGTGGTCAGCCACTCCCACGGGTAGAGCTTGAAGATGCTGCGGATGAACCGCAGGCCGTTGTCCACGAAGCGGCCGGACAGCGGGTCCCAGCCGATCTCCTCCACGGAGGTCCACTCGGTGGCCAGGCCGGCCTGCTCGGCGGTCTCCTTCAGGTAGGCGACCGTCATCAGGTCCTCGCCGAGTTCGTCCTCGGCGGAGTGCGCGAAGTGCAGCGGGCTGCCCGGCGGCAGCAGGCGGGCCTGTTTCCGCCAGGCGGCGACGAGGCGGTCGTGCAGCGAGTTCCACTGGTCGGCGCCGGGGAAGCGGTCCTCCATCCAGAACCACTGGGGCGAGGCGGCCTCGACCAGGGAGGTGGGCGTGTCCGCGTTGTACTCCAGCAGCTTGGCCGGTCCCGAGCCGTCGTAGCGGAGGTCGAAGCGGCCGTAGACGGAGGGGAGTTCGGCGCGGCGCCGCCAGGCCTCGGCGACGGCGTCGGCGACCCGCGGGTCGGTGATGCCGAGGTCCGCGAAACGGCCGGTGGCGACGATGTGTCCGGCCGCGGCCAGGCACATGCGGTGCAGTTCCTCGACGACGTCCTCCAGCGCCTCCACCTCGGGGAGCGAGAAGACGTAGCAGGCGCTCTCGTCCCAGTAGGGCACCCAGGCGTCGTCGGGGACGGGGGTTCCCGCGGCCCGGGCGGCCTCGAAGTCCGCCGGGAGGGTGAGCGGGTAGATCAGCCCCTGCGCCTCGACGGTCTGCTGCCAGCCGGGCCGGGGTTCGAGGGTGCGGCGCTCCATGTCCGGCCTCAGCCGCCGGACTTGCCGTGGCCGCCGCCGAAGCCGCCGCGGTCGACGCCGCCGTGGCTGCCGCCGGACCCGGAGCCGCCGGAGCCCTTGCGCGGCTTGGTGAACGAGCCGCCCTGGACCCAGCCGCCGCTCTTCTTGCCCCCGTAGTACCAGGCGCCGCCGTAGGAGGACTTGGTGGACTTGCAGTTCTTGTCGGAGACGACCCGGTAGCCCTTGGACAGGGAGTAACTGTCACGGTCGACGCACCGCTTGTCCGGGTCGGAGGAGCAGGAGGTGAGCGCGGCGGCGAGCAGCCCCATGCCACCGAGTACGACCGTGCCCGAACGAAGTCGCCGACGTGTGTCCGCCATGTCCCTGTCTCCCCGTTGTCGTTGCCGCTGCCGCTGCCGCTGCCGCTGCCGTGCGATTGTCCGTGGTGCGGTCGCCCGGCGGCCAGGTTCCGTTGGCCGGTTCCTGACATTCGCGTCGGCCAGCCTAGAGAGCGGTGAGAACACCGGTGCGGGCAGCCCCGCCCCCTCCGCTCGCCTACAGTCACTTCGTGCTCTTTGGAATGGTGTGCGCGCTCGGCGCGGCGGTGTGTTTCGGTACGGCGACGGTGTTCCAGGCGGTCGCCGCCCGGGCAGCGGCCGGTTCGGGCGGCGGAGGGACGGGTGCGGGCGGGGACGCGGCGCTGCTGCTGCGGGCGCTGCGGCAGTGGCGGTACCTGCTGGGCCTGGGCCTGGACGGCCTGGGATTCGTCCTTCAGATCGTGGCCCTGCGGTCCCTGCCGATCTACGCCGTGGGCGCCGCGCTGGCCTCCAGCCTGGCGGTGACGGCGGTGGTGGCGGCCCGGCTGCTGCGGGTGCGGCTGAGCGGCACGGAGTGGGCCGCGGTGGGCGTGGTCTGCGCGGGCCTCGGGATGCTCGGGCTGGCGTCGGGCGCCGAGGGCCACCAGGCCGGTTCGGCCGCCCTGAAGTGGGCGATGCTCGCGGCCGGGCTGGCCGTGCTGGCCCTGGGCGCGGTGGCCGGACGCCTGCCCGAACGGGGGCGGGCGCTGCTGCTCGGCCTGGGTGCGGGCCTCGGTTTCGGCGTGGTCGAGGTGACGGTACGGCTGATCGACTCGCTCGCCCCGTTGACGCTGTTCACCAACCCGGCGACGTACGCCCTCGTCCTGGGCGGCGGCGCCGCGTTCCTGCTGCTCACCTCGGCCCTTCAGCGCGGCTCGGTGACGACGGCCACCGCCGGCCTGGTCATCGGCGAGACGATCGGCCCGGCGGCGGTCGGCGTGGTGTGGCTCGGGGACCGCACCCGGGACGGCCTGGCGTGGCTGGCGGTGCTCGGCTTCGCGGTGGCGGTCGCCGGGGCGCTCGCGCTGGCCCGGTTCGGGGAGGCACCGGTGGAGGAAGCGGCGGAGGAGGAGACCGCCGGGTCGGTCTGAGCCCGCCCGAAGCAGGCTCGTACGGCAGGCGCCCGGGGGCGCCCCTCAGCGGCCTCGCGACGCAGGCGGCCCGAGCCTCGTCACGGGACCGGCGCGCGGGGCGAGGGGCGCGGTATGGCCGGACCAGGCTTGCGGCAGGCGCACGGGCGGCCCGGGCCCGCTCCCGCGCCGGGAGCCCGAGGCGGGGGCCCGCGCCGGGAGCCCGAGGCGGGAGCCCGAGGCGGGGGCCCGGGCCCGCTCGCGTGCCCAGGTGCCCAACGCGGGCGGCCCGCGCACGCTCTCGAGCCGGGCCCCCCACGTGGCACCCAGCCCGCTCGCTCGGCAGCCGGGTCCGCGCAGTGTTCAGGGCAGGGCCCGGCACAGTGCGGCCAGGGCCGCCGGCCAGGCGTGGTCAGGTGGGGTGGCGTAGCCGACGACCAGGGCGTCCACCGCGGGCCCGGTGGCCGCCTCGTGGCGGAAGCGGGTGAGGCCGTAGAGCGCGAGGTCCTGCCAGGCGGCTGCCTGGACCACGGCCTGTTCGGTGCCCGGGGGCAGGCGCAGGACGGCGTGCAGGCCGGCGGCGATGCCCGTGGGGCGGACGGTGGGGGCCTCGGCGGCCAGCGCCTCGACCAGGGCGTCACGGCGGCGGCGGTAGCGCAGGCGGGCGGCGCGCACATGGCGGTCGTAGGCGCCGGAGGTGATGAACTCCGCCAGGGTCAGCTGGTCGAGGACGCCGCAGACCTCGGCCTGGCCCTTGGCGCCGGCCACCGCCTCCGCCAGGGGCGGCGGCAGCACCATCCAGGCCAGGCGCAGACCGGGGGCCAGGGACTTGCTGGCGGTGCCGAGGTAGACGACGTGGTCGGGCAGGAGCCCTTGGAGCGCGCCGACGGGCTGGCGGTCGTAGCGGAACTCGCCGTCGTAGTCGTCCTCCAGGATCAGGCCGCCGGTGCGGCGCGCCCAGTCGGTGACGGCCGCGCGCCGGTCCGGCGGCAGGGCGACGCCCATCGGGAACTGGTGCGAGGGCGTGAGCAGGACCGCCCCGGTGTCCGCGTCCACGCCGGTGACGGTGCCGCGTTCGTCCAAGGGCAGCGGGCGGGTGCGCAGCCCGGCCCGGGTCAGGAGGTCCCAGTGCAGGTCGAGGCCGTAGGACTCGACGGCGACCGTGGTCGTCCCGCGTTCGCGCAGCACCTCGCCGAGGATCCGCAGACCGTGTGCGAACCCCGCGCACACCAGGATGTTCTCCAGTGCGGTCCGCACCCCGCGCACCCGGGCGAGGTAGCCGGCGAGGGCGGTGCGCAGTTCCGGGCGGCCGCGCGGGTCGCCGTAGCCGAGGGCGTGGTGGGGGGCCGCGGTCAGCGCACGGCGCGCGGCCTTGAGCCACTCGGCGCGGGGGAAGGAGGCCAGGTCCGGGCTGCCGGGGCGCAGGTCGTGCAGGGGGCGGTGGGGTGCGCGGCGCGGGCCGGGGGCCCCGGTGGGCGGGGCGGCCGGTGCCCGGTCGGCGACGTGCGTGCCCGACCCCTGGCGGGCGGTGAGCCAGCCCTCGGCGACGAGGTCGGCGTAGGCGTCGGCGACCGTGTTGCGGGCGAGGCCCAGGTCTGCGGCGAGGCTGCGGGAGGAGGGGAGCCGGGTGCCGGGGGCGAGGCGGCCGGTGCGGACGGCTTCGCGCAGGGCGTCGGTCAGCCCGCGGCGCACCCCGCCGCCGGCCGGTTCCAGGTGGAGGTCGATGCCCAGAGTGGCCCACGTTCTCGCCATGGAATGGACCATACTACTGGGACGCTTCCCGCCTAGGGTCGAGGGCATGACCACTGCTGAGGAAACCGTCGAGTACGCCGCCGAACAGGCGCCCCGGATGCCCTGGGCCCGGCACGCCCCCGAGGTCTACAAGGCCATGATCCGCCTGGACACCGCCGCCACGCAGGGGCTGGAGCCCCGGCTGCTGGAGCTGGTGAAGATCCGGGCGTCGCAGATCAACCACTGCGGCTTCTGCCTGGACATGCACACCAAGGACGCGCTCGCGGCGGGCGAGAGCGTCGAGCGGATCGTGCAGCTCAGCGCGTGGGCGGAGTCGCGGCACTTCTACACCGACAAGGAGCTGGCCGCCATCGAGCTGACGGAGGCGGTCACCGTCCTGACCGACGGCTTCGTGCCGGACGCGGTGTACGAGAAGGCCGCCGCGCACTTCGAGGAGGCCGAACTGGCCCAGCTGATCGCCGCGATCGCGGTGATCAACGCCTGGAACCGGTTCGGCGTGACCACCCGCATGGCGCCGGGCCACTACCAGCCGGGGCAGCACAAGTGAACCGTTCCCGCTTCCTGGACCCGCAGGTGTTCCAGGCGATGTCCGCGCTGAGCGCGGCGGCGAAGAAGGGGCTGGGTGACCCGGTCCTCGCCGAACTGGTCATGATCCGGGCCTCGCAGATCAACCACTGCGCCTTCTGCCTGGACATGCACCTGCGGGCCGCCCGGAAGGACGGCGAGTCGGAGGACCGTCTCCAGCTCCTCGACGCCTGGGAGGAGACCGAGGACCTCTACACCGCGCGGGAGCGTGCCGCGCTGGCGCTGACCGAGGCGGTGACCGTCCTCACCGACGGCTTCGTGCCGGACGCGGTGTACGAGGAGGCCGCCGCGCACTTCGAGGAGGCGGAACTCGCCCATCTCATCGCCCTGATCACCGTCATCAACGGCTGGAACCGCCTGATGGTCACCCGCCGCGTACCGCCGGGAGGCCTCGGGTCATGAGCGGTTCCGCCGTCTTCCGCGCCCTGCACCACGGGCGCCCGCCCGGTGATCCGCTGGTCCTGCCGGGCCCCTGGGACGCGGCCAGCGCCCGGGTGTTCGCGCAGGCGGGGTTCCCGGCGCTCGCCACGCCCAGCGCGGGCGTCGCCGCCTCCCTCGGGCACGAGGACGGGTCCACGCCGGTGGAGGAGATGTTCGCCGCCGTGACGCGCATCGCGCGGGCGGTGGACGTCCCGGTGTCGGCCGACGTCGAGGCAGGGTACGGGCTCCCGGCGAGGGAGCTGGTGGAGCGGCTGCTGGAGGCCGGCGCCGTGGGCTGCAACATCGAGGACTCCGACGGGGGTGTCCTCAAGGACCCCGGCGAGCAGGCGGAGTTCCTCGCCGAGGTCCGTGCGGCCGCCGGTGACCGGCTGTTCCTCAACGCCCGCGTCGACACGTTCACGCACGGCGACGGCGATCCCGGACAGGCCGTCCGCCGGGCGGCGTTGTACGTGGCCGCGGGCGCGGACTGCGTGTATCCGATCCGCGCCCCGGTGGAGGTGCTGCCTCTGCTGCGGGCCGGGATCCAGGGCCCGCTGAACGTGCTGGCCCCGCTGGACGGCGGCGGCCCCTCGCCCGCGGAGCTGGGCGGGCTCGGGGCCACCCGGATCACCTTCGGGCCGGGGTTGCAGCGGCGGGCCGCGCAGGCACTGCGGGCGATCGCGGAGGGGCTGACCGGGGCGGCCGGTCAGGCCGGGCTCGGCTGAAGGGGCTCAGGACAGCCACTTCCGCCACACCGCGGGGTGGCTGTCCACCCACTTCTTCGCCGCCTGGTCCGGGGCCGTCTTCTGGTCGGCGATCATCAAGGAGACCTCG
The DNA here is from genome assembly GCF_042268205.1 of Streptomyces sp. NPDC056160. Lineage (NCBI taxonomy): Bacteria > Bacillati > Actinomycetota > Actinomycetes > Kitasatosporales > Streptomycetaceae > Streptomyces > Streptomyces sp. NPDC056160. The sequence continues at coordinate 30,974 of NZ_JBHJUW010000009.1, read as the reverse complement.
TTCTGGTCCTGTGTCGTCCACTTGAACTTCTTCAGGAACGCCGCCGCCCTGCCGCCCGACTTCGAGAATTCGGCGTTGAGGTACTTCTGCAGCGGGGTGCGCGGGTAGGCGCAGGCGACCTTCGCCGCGTCCGCGTCGCAGCCCTCCCGGTACGGCGGCAGCCTCACCTCCGTCATCGGGACCTTCTCGAACAGCCACTGGGGCGCGTACCAGTACGTCAGGAAGGGCTTCTTCTCCTTGGCGAACTGCTTGATCTGGGTGATCTGCGCCGCCTCGGAACCGGCGAAGACGACCTGGTAGTCCAGCTTCAGGTTCTTCACCAGCGCCTTGTCGTTGGTGACGTAGGACGGGGAGCCGTCCAGGAGCTGGCCCTTGCCGCCGCTCTCCGCGGTGCGGAACAGGGGGGCGTACTTGTCCAGGTTGCGCCAGTCGGTGATGTCGGGGTGCTGCTTGGCCAGGTACGTCGGCACGAACCAGCCGATGTGCCCGCTCACGCCCAGGTCGCCGCCGGGCGCGATGGTCCCCTTGTCCTGGACGTACCGCTTCTCCTGCTCCGGGTGGCCCCAGTCCTCCAGGATGGCGTCGACCCGGCCCTGGCTGAGCGCGTCCCAGGCGGGGACCTCGTCGACCTGGACGGTGTCGACGCGGTAGCCCAGCTCGTGTTCGAGCAGGTACTGCGCCACGGCCACGTCGGCCTGGGCGCCGACCCAGGACTGCACGGACAGGGTCACGGTCTTCGCCCCCTGGGCGCCCGCGAACGGCGAGGCCTGCCGGGTCATGTCGGCGGCACCGCAGCCGCAGGTCAGCGCCAGGGCGGCCACGGCGGCGGTGAGGGTGGTACGGCGCACGGTGATCATGCTCCCTCCTTCGTGCGGCGGCCGGTCGGCTGCGTCACCCGGTCGAGCATCAGGCCGAGGCAGACGATGGCGGCGCCCGCGACCAGGCCGGTCGCCAGGTCGCCCTGGGCGAGGCCGTAGACGACCTGGTAGCCGAGCGCGCCGCTGCCGACCAGGCCGCCGATGATGACCACCGCGAGGACGAGGACGACGCCCTGGTTGACGGCGAGGAGCAGCGCCGGGCGGGACAGCGGGAGCTGCACCTGGCGCAGTTGCTGCCCGCTGGTCGCGCCCAGCGAGCGGGCCGCCTCCAGGGCCGCCGGGTCGACCTGGCGCAGGCCCTGCGCGGTGATCCGGACGACGGCGGGCAGGGCGTAGACGACGGCCGCGGCGACGGCGGGCGCGCGGCCCACGCCGAACAGCGCGACGACCGGGATCAGGTACACGAACTGCGGCATCGTCTGGAAGACGTCCAGGACCGGGCGCAGCAGCCGTTCGAAGCGGTCGCTGCGGGCGGCGGCGATACCGGTCGCGAACCCGAGGACGAGGGTGACGGCGACGGCCGCGAGTACCTGGGAGAGCGTGTCCAGGGACGGGTTCCACACGCCGAGCACGCCGATCGCGGCCATGGCGCCCACGGCGGTCAGCGCGGTGCGCCAGGTGCCGATCAGCCAGGACAGGGCGGCCACGGCGAACAGCACCGACCACCAGGGCAGCCACTGGAGTGAGGAGCGGACCGGGTCGAGCACCCAGGTGGTGAAGTGGCCCGCCCAGTCGGCGGTGCCGCCGAGGTAGGGGACGCCGGAGTACAGGTGGGCGGTCATCCAGTCGACGGCCCGGTCGACCGGTGGGGCGATGTCCACGCTCCAGCCGGTGGGCCAGTCGGCGCGGCCCGCGAGACGTGCGGCCAGCGCCACGGCCACGGTGACCGCGGCGGCCGCGGCGGCGGGCAGCCAGGGGCGGGCGGCGGGCCGGTCTTGGCCCGGCCGCTCCCCCGCCGCGGCGGTCACCCGGTCCAGTACGACGGCCAGCAGCACGATGGGGATGCCCGCGGCCAGGGCGGCGCCCACGTCGACGGAGGCGAGCGCCTGGTAGACGCGGTCGCCGAGGCCGCCGGCGCCGATGACCGAGGCGATGACGGCCATGGACAGCGCCATCATGATCGTCTGGTTGAGGCCGAGGAGGAGTTCCCCGCGGGCCAGCGGGAGGCGGGCGGTCAGCAGGCGCTGGCGCGGCGTGGCGCCGAGCGAGTCGACGGCCTCCAGCACCTCGGCGTCGGCGCCGCGCAGGCCGAGCGCGGTGAGGCGGGCCATGGGCGGGGCGGCGTAGACGACCGTGGCGAGGACGGCGGCGGGGACGCCGATGCCGAACACCAGGACGACGGGGAGGAGGTAGGCGAACGCCGGGAGCACCTGCATGGTGTCGAGGACCGGGCGCAGGACGCGGTCCATCCGGGCGGACAGGCCCGCGGCGAGGCCTAGCAGCGCGCCGACGGCCACCGAGGCGAGCACGGCGACCACCATCAGGGCGAGGGTCTGCATGGTCGGCACCCACATGCCGAGCAGGCCGCAGGCGAGGAACGCCACCGCCGTGCCGAACGCGAGGCGGGCACCGGCCGCGCGCCAGGCGACGGCCGCGGCGAGCGCGGTGACGCCTGCCCAGCCCGCGGTGAGGAGGAAGAGGTACACGGCGCGTACGGAGAGGACGACCGCGTTGCTGATGTAGCCGAAGAAGTAGAGGAAGAGGGGGTGGGTGTCGCGGTTGTCGATGATCCAGCCGCTGGCAGCGGTGAGGGGCCGGGTGAGGTCGACGGTGAGCGCGTGGGGCCAGGCCGCGCCGCTCCAGTGGGCCTCGGCCGTCGGGCCGAGGACGGCGGCGAGGGCGGCCAGGAGCACCAGCTTGCGCACGGCACGGTGGCGCAGGACGGCGGGGAGGGTGCGGCGCACGGCGGCCGGTGCGGTGATCGTGGCCATCAGACGGCCTCCGGTCCGGGTGCCGCCGGGGGCGGGGTGGCGCGCCCGTTCCCGTCCGGGGTGACGCCCGCGACCACGTTGAGCAGGGCCTCGGAGTCGACCAGGCCCACGCACCGGCCCTGGTCCATCACCCGGGCCGGGGCGCCGGAACGTGCCACCGCCTCGATGGCCTCGGCGACCGTGGCCTGGGGCGGCACGGCCGGACCGCTGCCCGCCTCCCCGGCCGGGGCCGGGCGCATGGCCCGGCGCACCGTCATCACCTGTTCGCGCGGGACGTCGCGGACGAACTCGCGGACGTAGTCGTCGGCCGGGGAGCCGACGATCTCCTCGGGGGTGCCGAGCTGCACGATGCGGCCGTCGCGCATGAGGGCGATGCGGTCGCCGAGCCGGAGGGCCTCGGTCAGGTCGTGGGTGATGAAGACCATCGTGCGGCCCTCCTCCTGGTGCAGGCGGATCACCTCCTCCTGCATGTCCCGCCGGATGAGCGGGTCCAGCGCGCTGAACGGCTCGTCGAAGAGCAGTACCTCGGGGTCCACGGCGAGCGCTCGGGCCAGGCCGACGCGCTGGCGCTGGCCGCCGGACAGCTGGCCCGGGCGGCGCTGTTCCATGCCCTCCAGGCCGACCTTGGCGACCATCCGGGCGGCCTTCTCGCGGCGTTCGGCCCTGCGTACGCCCTGGATCTCCAGGCCGTAGGCGACGTTGTCGAGGACGGTGCGGTGCGGGAGCAGGCCGAAGTGCTGGAAGACCATCGCGGCGCGGTGCCGGCGCAGGGCGCGCAGCCGGTCGCGGTCCATCGCGCGTACGTCCTCGCCGTCGATGGCGATGGTGCCGGCCGTCGGCTCGATCAGCCGGGTCAGGCAGCGTACGAGCGTGGACTTGCCGGAGCCGGACAGGCCCATGACGACGAAGACCTCGCCCGCCCGCACGTCGAAGCCGACGTCCCGCACGGCGGCCGTGCAGCCGGTGCGGGCGCGCAGTTCGGCGGCGCCGAGGGCGCTGAGTTCGGGGTCCGCCGGGACCTGACCGGCGCGGGGGCCGAAGACCTTCCACAGGCCGTCGACGGAGAAGACGGGCCGGGCGCCGTCACCGGTGGGGGGTTTGCGGGTGGGGACCGTGAGCGTCACGGGCGCTCGCCCCCGATCAGGTCGACGGCCTTCTCCCCGACCATGAGCACCCCGATCATCGGGTTCACGGCGGGCATGGCCGGGAAGACGGAGGCGTCGGCGATCCGGAGGCCGTCCAGGCCGCGGACGCGCAGCTCGGGGTCGACGACGGCGAGGTGGTCGTCGGCGGCGCCGATGCGGCAGGTGCCCGCCGGGTGGTAGACGGTGTGGGCGGCCTTGCGGGCGTACTCGCTCAGTTCGGCGTCGCCCAGCACCTCGGGGCCGGGGCACACCTCGCGCTTGAGCCAGCCGGCCAGCGGCTGCGTCCTCGCGATCTCGCGGGCGATGCGGATGCCGTCGACGAGGGTACGGCCGTCGTAGTCGTCCTCGTCGGTGAAGTAGCGGAAGTCCAGGGCCGGTTTGACGGACGGGTCGGCGCTGGTGAGGTACAGCCTGCCCCGGCTCCTCGGCTTGGGGATGTTCGGGGTCATCGAGACGCCGTGGGCGGGCCGTTCGTAGCCGAGCCGCTCGGGGTTGTCGGTGAACGGGATCTGGTAGAAGTGGAACATCAGGTCCGGGCCCGCGTGGCCCGGGTCGCGGCGCACGAAGAGGCCGGCGTCGGAGTCCATCGCGGAGTTCTCCGGGATGGGGCCCTCGGTCTCCCAGACGATCACCGACTCGGGGTGGTCGAGCAGGTTCTCGCCGACGCCCGGCAGGTCGTGCGCGACGGGTATGCCGAGCGCCTCCAGGTCCGCGCGCGGGCCGATGCCGGAGTGCAGCAGCAGCCGCGGCGAGTCGACGGCACCCGCGCACAGCACGACCTCGCGGCGGGCCCGGACGAGCACTTCCTCGCCGTCCTTGGTGCGCACGTGGACGCCCTGCGCCCGGGTGCCGTCCAGCTCCAGCCGGTACGCCCAGGTCTCCAGCAGGATCGTCAGGTTGGCGCGCTCGTCCATCACCGGGTGCAGGTACGCCACGGAGGCGCTGGAGCGCTTGTTGTCCTCCGGGTGGTAGGCGAGGTCGAAGAAGCCGACGCCCTCGTGGAAGGGCTTCTTGTTGAACCCCTCCACCCGCGGGACGCCGATGGCGGTCCGCGCCGCGTCGACGAAGTCGCGGGCGATGGCGTTGCGGTCCTTCGCGTCGACCGGGACGATGTTGTTCTTCAGGCGGGCGAAGTACGCCTCCATCGGGACCGCGCCCCAGCCCTTGGCGCCGGCCTCCTCCCACTCGTCCCAGTCCGACGGCAGCGGCTTGAAGGCGATGAGGGTGTTGTGGGAGGAGCAGCCGCCGAGCACGCGGGCGCGGCTGTGCCGGATGTGGGAGTTGCCGCGCGGCTGCTCGGTGGTCGGGTAGTCGTAGTCCAGTTCACCGCCGAGCAGGCCCATCCAGCGGCGCAGGGTGAGGACGTCCTCGCGGTCCACGTCGCTGGGGCCGCCCTCGATGACGGCGACGGTGACGCCGGGGTTCTCGGTGAGGCGGGAGGCGATGACGGAACCGGCCGTGCCGCCGCCGATCACGACGTAGTCGAACTCGTGGGTGTCGTCGGGCATGGGGTGGTTACTCCAGGGGGGATGGGGACGGACGAAGACAGCGGGCGCGGGCGCGCGGGCGGGCGGGGGTCAGCCCGCGAACCAGCGCACGGGCCTGGGGGCGAGGTTCTGGTAGACGTGCTTGGTCTCGCGGTACTCGGCGAGCCCGGCGGGGCCGAGTTCGCGGCCGGTGCCGCTCTTGCCGAAGCCGCCCCACTCCGCCTGCGGCAGGTAGGGGTGGAAGTCGTTGATCCACACCGTGCCGTGGCGCAGCCGGCCCGCGACCCGGCGCGCCCGGCCCGCGTCGGCGGTCCAGACGGCACCGGCCAGGCCGTACTCGGTGTCGTTGGCGAGCGCGACCGCCTCCTGCTCGGTGCGGAAGGTCTCCACGGTCAGGACGGGCCCGAAGACCTCCTCCCGGACCACCCGCATCTGGCGGTGGCAGTGGTCCAGGACGGTCGGCTCGTAGAAGAAGCCGGTGGCGGGCCGGTGCGCGGCGGGCTCGGGGCGCTTGCCGCCGCAGCGCACGGTGGCGCCCTCGGCGAGCGCGGAGGCGACGTACGCCTCGGTCTTGGCGCGCTGCTGTTCGGAGACGAGCGGGCCGCACTCGATGCCGGGCTCGGTGCCGCGCCCGAGCCGGATGCGTTGGGCCCGGCGGGCGAGTTCGGCGACGAAGCGGTCGCGGACGGACTCCTCCACGATCAGGCGTGCGCCGGCGGAGCAGACCTGGCCGCTGTGGATGAAGGCCGCGTTGAGGGCCTGGTCGACGGCGGTGTCGAAGCCCTCTTCGGTGGCGCAGGCGTCGGCGAAGACGACGTTGGGGTTCTTGCCGCCGAGTTCGAGCGCGACCTTCTTCACCGTGGGCGCGGCGGCGCGGGCCACCTTCGTGCCGCTGACCAGCCCGCCGGTGAAGGAGACGAGGTCGACGTCGGGGTGCTCGGCGAGGCGGGCGCCGACCGTGCGGCCGGGGCCGGTGACGAGGTTGGCGACACCAGCCGGCAGGCCTGCCTCGGCGAGCAGGCCGATGAGCGCGACCGTCGTCATCGGGGTGATCTCGCTCGGCTTGAGCACGAAGGTGTTGCCCGCCGCGAGCGCCGGTGCGATCTTCCAACTGGCTTGCAGGAGGGGGTAGTTCCAGGGCGTGATCAGCGCGCAGACGCCGACCGGCTCGTGCACGACGACGCTGTGCACGTCGGGCGAGCCCGCGTCCACGACCCGGCCCGGGGCCTCGGCGGCGACGAGATCGGCGAAGTAGCGGAAGGCGTCGGCGACGCAGTCCACGTCGACCCGGCCCTCCTCCAGGGTCTTGCCGGCGTCCCGGCTCTCCAGCAGGCCCAGCTCCTCGCGGTCGCGCACCAGCAGGTCGGCGACGCGGCGCAGCAGGGCGACGCGCTCGGTGACGGGGGTGCGCGGCCAGGCGCCCTCACCGCCGTCGAAGGCCTGCCGGGCGGCGGCGACGGCCCGGTCCGCGTCCCGCTCGTCGCCTTCGGCGACCACGGCGAACACGGTCGCGTCCGCGGGGTCCAGGATGTCGCGCGTGGCGCCGGAGAACGCCTTGCGCCACTCCCCTCCCACGTGGAGGGTGGGGCGCGCGGTGCGCTGCGTGGTGTCCGCCATGATCGGTGATGCCTTCCGTTCCCGTTCGGTCGCCCTGGGTGACGCGGGTGTCACCCACAGGGACCGGGAGCGCCTGCCCCTCCCCTCGGATTGCATGCGCGATCGACCGCCGAACGTGCCCTGCGTCACGGACGTTGGGCATATACGGTGGCAAAAAGGGCGCTTCTGAGGGGCCGGGCGAGCGGGGAACGCCGCGGGGCGGCGCGGACGGCGGGCTTTCGATCAGCTCGTGAAGGTGGACGTGGTGGGGGACGCGGACATGGACGAGGACGTGGAGGAGGGCGCCGGGCAGACGGAGCCGGGCGGGCAGAACCAGCCCAGTGCCGTCGTGAGGACCCGCAGCTCGTCGTCCGTGCCGTCGGCGGCGGGACCGTAGGAGGCGATCGCGTAGATCTTGCCGTCGGCGGACCGGAAGCGTTCGTCGAAGACGTGCCAGGTGCCGATGTCCGGCTCGCCCTTGAGTGAGTCGGCGACGTACTCCATGCGGGAGCCGCTGACCCCGTCGGTGTCCACGTGGTGCAGGGCGAGTTTGTGGAACCCGCGGGGCTTGGGGACCTTGTCGGAGAGGTACTGCCGGAAGGACTCGTCGGGCGAGGACTCCGCCACCTGGTACACCTGGATCCGCCGGTCGCCGGAGCCGCTGCGGTAGTTGACGACGTCCATGCCGAACTGGGAACCGACCGTGCGGCGCCCCCAGCCCTCGGGCACGGCTATCCGGAAGCCCTCGGGGTCGTCGTGGAGGGCGTAGCCGTCGGGCGGCAGCGTCGCGGCCGGGGACGGACTGCCGGTGACGGCCTCGTCGGACACGTCCGGGGAGGGCGGCTGCTCGGAGCGCGGGGCCGGGGCGGCGGACGGGCTCGCGGTCGCCGCGCCCTTGTCGTCGCTCCCGCCGCCGAAGCCCAGCACCGCCACCAGGCTGGCGACGACACCGACCCCGGCCGCTGCGGCCACCACTGTCCGTGCCGTACGGCGGCTGTACCCGCCGAGCGCGCGGGGCGGACCCGGCGCGACCGGCGGAACCGTCACCGTGGGCGGCCCCGCCACGGCTGAGTCACCCGGCGTGAATGCCAGGCCTGGTGCGGGCGCCGGGCCTGGCGTGGGCGCAGGACCTCGTGCGGCCGGGGCGCCTGTGGTGGGCGAAGTGCCTGTCGTCGGCGAGGTGCCCGGCGCCGGCGAGGTGCCTGTCGCGGACGAGGTCGCGGGCGGGGCGTCCGGCGCGGGCGGGGCGCCTGTCGTCGGCGAGGTGCCGGTCGCGAGCGGGGACTCCGGCGCGGGCGGCGGACCCGCCGGGGCCGACGGCCCGGTCCCGGTCCACCAGTCGGCGGGTGCGTCGGGGTGCCGGACCGGGCCGGGCGGGGGCGCCTGCGGCGCTCGGCCCGGCCGGGCGGGCGGGGGCGTGGTCGTTCGGGGCAGGTTTCCTCCGGTGTCCTCCCAGCGCTGGGTCTCCTCGTTCCACTGCCGCCCGCCCCCGTTCGCCACGGTGCGCTCCTCTCACATGCCGATCAGGCCGGCCACCGTCCCGGCCGACGCGAACAGGGTCAGCACCGACTGGGCGTCGGTGAGCAGTTCGCGCAGCCGCTGCCGCCTGCTCTCCCCGGCGGTGCCGGTGCGGGTGATCTCGTCCTCGGTGTCGGCCAGGCTCGCGTCCAGGCTCCGCGTCTGGTCGGTGTCCCGGACGCGGCGCAGGTCGGCGCGGAGTTCCCGGACCGCGGTCAGCAGTTCCTGGGCGGCCGGGTCGGCCGGGGCGGCGTGGTGGTGGCTCTCGGCGTGCGCGTGGCTGCCGATGGCGAAGGTGCTCTGCGAGACGTCACCGATGCTGACGCCGGGCTCATCCGCTGTGGTCATCGTTGCCGGTTCCCTTCTGCGGTGCGGGACCGCCGGTGCTGGAGGAGGCGGAGGAGTTCTCTCCGACGGCGAAGGTGCTGCCCTCGACGCGGCCGATGTGCACGCCCCCGTTGCTGATGTTGTTGATCTGCTGGACGAACTCGCCGGTCTGGTAACCGGCTTCGGCGAGCGCGGCCCGCACCCCGTTCGCCACCCGGTCCTGGATGCTGGTGAGGTAGCGGGAGACGTCCATCTCCTGGAACTGCGAACCGGCCTCGGCCGAACCCAGCTCCCGCACGGACAGCGCGGGCCCGTCCGGCAGCGCGCCCGCGTACCCGCCGGTCAGCAGCCGCCAGCCGTAGACCACGGACCTGCCGAGGACGACCAGGGAGCCGGCCAGCGAGCCCGGCACCCGGGTCGCCGCCCACACCGCCTTGCCCAGCACGTTGTTGTTCCGGAACCGGTGGGCCGTACGGTCGGCTTCCTTGAAGTCCGGGCGCACCGGCAGCAGCACGTGCGGGGCCACCTCCAGCATGAGCATGCCGCCCTGGGTGTGGATGCGCACGAAGACCGTGACGACCAGTTCCTCCTCCCAGCCGCCGACGCGGATGCGCAGGAAGTGGCGGCGCTTCTCGGCGCCCTCCTCGACGGCGTGCGCCCGGTGCTCGTCGAAGGCCTGCGGGTCGTACGGGGCGTCCTCCCGGCGCAGCAGCCCCTCGGCGGGCAGGAACACGCACTCGTCGATCTCCAGCCAGCGCAGCCGGTCGCGCACCCCGGCGCCCGCGTACGCGGCGGGCAGCCGCAGCCGCTCCACCAGCGGCCGGATCTTCTCCAGCACCAGCCGGTTGCTGATCGGCTGCTGCTTCTTGAGCGCGTCGGGCTTCAGCTCTACGGCCAGTACCCAGTCCTGGTGCGCCTCACCGGCACCGCAGAACGGGCGCGCCTCGTGGTACATGATCAGCGGCGCGTGCTGCTCGGTCCTGATGCGCTGCTTGAGCCACTGGAAGCGGTGGCTCTCGCCCCGCTCGGCGGGGTCGTTCGCGGCGTCCGGGAAGCGCTGCGGTGACAGTTCGGCGGCCAGGGCCCGTGCGAACTGGCCGCGCTGCCCGGCCAGGCACAGCGCGATGAGCGCCAGCAGCACCAGGGTGGCCCAGGCCTGCCAGGGCTTGAACACGTCCGTGAGGCCCCTGGCGCCGAGCGCGAGGAGGTCGCTCCAGCCGGGCCGGCCGTAGGGGCCGTAGGAACCGGACGAGCCGGACCAGTCGTAGGAGCCGTAGGAGCCGTAGGAGCGGTACGAGCTGTCGTCGTTCCCGGCGCCGAACGCGGCCAGCACGGTGAACACCAGCAGCAGGGTGAAGGTGATGCGGCCCCACCAGCGCAGGAAGAAGGCGGGCACCACCCGGTACAGGGGCGCCTGCGGGGCTCGGCCCCTGATCCAGCGGCCGATCGCGAGATAGAGGCTGGGGGCCAGGAAAGCGGCCAGCAGGCCCTGGGTCAGCGCCGCTCCCACCAGCCACAGGCCGAGGACCGCCCCGGCCCACTGGATCTCCTGGCGGCGGGCGCGCAGCGCGTGCGCGAGGACGCGGGCCGCGTCGAGACCGAGTGAGGGCGCCACGAACCGCTGCCCGTTGAGGTGCAGTTCGTCGATCACCCGGTGCCGGTACCCGGCATCCAGGTACGTGCCCGCGCACAGCAGCCGGGTGGCCTCACTGGCGTGCGGCGGAGTCGCCGGTGGTGCGGGCGGCGGCGCAGGCGTCGATTGCGGTTGCTGCGGCACATAAGCGGTGCTCACGCGAGTCCCCCGAGGCGTGGAAAAGTCACTGCTCTGCAATGAGTTGATGAGCAATCAGCATAGAGTGACCCGTGCCACAGGGGAAAGCGGAATGCGGGCACGCGGGCCCGCAGGCCTGCGGGCAGCCCGCCCGTGCGCTCGCGCCCCGCGCACCCGCCGGGCACTCGCGCGTCCGCGTCCCCCGCCGCGCGCTCACGCCTCGCGATACCCGCCGTGCACTCGCGCGTGGCCTACCCGCCGTGCACTCGCACCCCGCCTCCCCGCCGTGCGCTCGCGCGTCCGCGCACATGACGGACGCCCGGCATCCCTGCGCGGGATGCCGGGCGTCGCGGGGCTTGTCAGATGAGGCCGAGGCCGCGGACCGCCTCGCGCTCCTCCGACAGCTCCTTGACGGAGGCGTCGATGCGGGCGCGGGAGAAGTCGTTGATCTCCAGGCCCTGGACGATCTCGTACTTGCCGTCCTTGGTGGTGACCGGGAAGGAGGAGATCAGGCCCTCCGGGACGCCGTAGGAGCCGTCCGACGGGATGCCCATGGAGACCCAGTCGCCCTCGGCGGTGCCGTTGACCCACGTGTGGACGTGGTCGATGGCGGCGTTGGCGGCGGAGGCGGCCGACGAGGCGCCGCGGGCCTCGATGATGGCGGCGCCGCGCTTGGCGACGGTCGGGATGAAGTCCTCGGCCAGCCACTTCTCGTCGTTGACGACCTCGGCGGCGTTCTTGCCGGCGACCGTGGCGTGGAAGATGTCCGGGTACTGGGTGGCGGAGTGGTTGCCCCAGATGGTCAGGCGCTTGATGTCGGCGACCGTGGAGCCCGTCTTCTTCGCGAGCTGGGTCAGCGCGCGGTTGTGGTCAAGGCGGGTCATGGCGGTGAAGCGCTCGGCCGGTACGTCCGGGGCGGCGGCCTGGGCGATCAGCGCGTTGGTGTTGGCCGGGTTGCCGACGACCAGGACCCTGACGTCGTCCGCGGCGTGGTCGTTGATGGCCTTGCCCTGCGGCTTGAAGATGCCGCCGTTGGCCTCCAGGAGGTCACCGCGCTCCATGCCCTTGGTACGCGGGCGGGCGCCGACCAGGAGGGCGACGTTGGTGCCGTCGAAGGCGACGTTCGGGTCGTCGCTGATGTCGATGCCCTGGAGCAGCGGGAACGCGCAGTCGTCCAGCTCCATGGCCGTGCCCTCGGCGGCCTTCAGGGCCGGCGTGATCTCCAGGAGGCGAAGCTTGACCGGCACGTCCGCGCCGAGCAGCTGGCCGGAGGCGATGCGGAAGAGCAGGGCGTAACCGATCTGGCCGGCCGCGCCGGTGACGGTGACGTTCACGGGAGTGCGGGTCATGGCGTTCTCCGTATGACAGCTGGCGGTCGGGGCGTCCCTGCCCCGGGGTGCAGGATCCCCGCGTACGGTTGGCGGCCGTACGCCCACCGCGACGATCGATCACGCGTACGGATGATCGATCTCTTGGCGTCAAGAGAGATCCAGCGGTCAGGCTATCGCGCATCGGGCATCCCGCACGGCCGGGCCCCTGTGGCCCGTCCCACAGAGTGAACCGGGACGGGCAGGTGGCGGGCAGGTGGGGACACGGGAGGCGGCCGCCCGTCCGGGAGAGGAGAGACGAAGGCGGCCGCCGGATGGGGGTACCGGAGCACCGGACTCCCGTGGGGGTGAGGTCCACGTGCCCCGAACCGAGCACCCCATGCACACCGGGGCACGTTTCTTCACTTCTTCTCCGCGCCCCGTCCCCGGCGCCCCCTCATAGCACTACTTCGTGCACCCCTGCTGCCCCGACGCCAGCGTCACGCACGCCGTCGCCTGCGCCGCGTCGCGTACGGCCACCATCGGCGTGTACCCGATGGTGTCCCCCGCGGTCGTGACCGTGTCGGTCTCCGTCCGCGCGCCGACCGTGACCTTCACGCGGTCGCCCTGCGCCGCCTGCGTGACACGCCCCCACGCGGCACCGCAGGTCCTGCTGTAGCGGACCTCTACGACGGTCGTGCCGACGGTGACGCTCCGGTCCGTGCTCACCAGTTCGCCACTGCACCCCATGGCCTCGGCGTCCTTGCCGGTGCAGCCGGTCCCGGCGCACTTCACGCCGGGCGGCAGGCTGGGTGCCTTGCTGGCGGAGGGCGAGGGAGACTTGGTCCCGCCCTGCGCCTTCGTCCCCAGGGTGCTGCCCGTGAAGTAGAAGACGACCCCGATCACCGCCAGGGTCGCGACCATGCCGGCGAGGAACATCGCCAGCTGCCGCCGGAATGTTCCGCCGGAGCCGGGCGGGGTGGGGCCGCCGGTACTCGGGCTGGGGTGGGGGGCGGGGCTCGGGCTGGGGTGGGGGGCGGGGCTCGGGCTGGGGTGGGGGGCGGCGCTCGGGGTGGGGTGGGGAGCGGCGCTCGGGGTGGGGTGGGGAGCGGCGCTCGGGGTGGGGTGGGGAGCGGCGGAGGCAGGCGCGGGGGCGGGAGTGCCGGTGCCCGCGTCGGCGCCGGGGGTGAGGACGGTGGCGGGCGTGGCGGCGACGGGAGGCGTGGGACCGGGGAGCGCGGGGGCGGCCGGGGTCCGGGGCTGCGACTGCGGTGCTTCGGCGCCGGGCGCCCGCGCGCCCTCGGGTGCGCGCTTCCCGCCCGCCGGGGACGGCCCCCGGTACCCGGCCAGGCCCCACGAGTTGCCCCTCGGGGACGGAGGGACGGCCGGGCCGGCGCAGGCATCGACACCGTCGCCGTCGCCAGCACCGGCACCGGCACCGGCACCGGCACCGGAGTCGGCAACAGAGTCGGCAACGGAGTCGGCAACGGAGTCCGAACCCGGGTCCGGGCTCGGCCCGCGCCCCGCCCGCTCGCGCGCGTCCGCGTCGGACGCCGTCGGCTGCGGCGGCACCGTCGGGGACACGCCCGCCGGGCCCGCGATGCCCGTGGCGTGTGCTCCGGACGCCATGGCACCGGCCCATCGGGGGCCCTTCGCCCGCTCGGCTGCCCTGCCCGCGCCGGGCGGCCTGCCGTTCACCGTGTTGCCGGGCGCCGTATCGCCTTTCGCCCCGCCGCCGCCCGGCCTGCCGCCGTCCGGCCTACCCCCCTCCGCCTTGACGCCGCTCGCCCTGCCGCCGTCCGGCCTGCTTCCTTCCGGCCGCCCGCCGTCCGGCCTGCTTCCTTCCGGCCGCCCGCCGTCCGGCCTGCCGGCCTTCGCCTTACTGCCGTTCGCCCTGCCGTGGGTCGCCGTACCGCCGGCGGCCCTGCCACCGTCCGGCGAGGCGTCGTTCACCTCGGTTCCGCCCGCCTTGGACCCGTTGACCTGGGACCCGCTCACGTGGGACCCGTTGACCTGGGGCCCGTTGACATCGGCTCCGTTCGCCTCGGCTCCGTTCGCCTTCGTACCGTCGGCCTCTGCCCACGGCGCCGTCGCCCCCGGTGCCGACGCGCCGAACTCCCCCAGTGCGGCGCGGGCCTGGGCGATGCGGATGGCCTCCATCGTCCGGTCGTGGCGCAACTCGGCGCGGCTCCACGCCCGTTCGGCCAGTTCCCACATCGTGGTCAGGTGGACCGGGTTGGTCTCCGTGACCTCGGCGAGGGCGACCACGGCCCCCTTGGGCGCCAGCAGCCGGCCGTTGAGGTAGCGCTCCCAGGACGTCTTGCTGTAGCCGGTGCGGTCGGCGAGCGAGGCGACGCTCAGGCCGCCCCGGTCCACGAGCCGCCGCAACTGGCTCGCGAACTCCTTGACCTGCGGGTCCAGTTCCTCGGGCAAGGCCTTCCAACGAGGCATTGCTGCTCCCCCCTCTTCCCCCCGGTACGTACCGGTACTTCCCCGCGCGTGGTGCCCGTTCGGGCGGGGGCACGCGCCGTCGTGCTGATGGTCCACGCTAACCGCGCCGTAGGACGACCCGGCCCCGGCTTCCTATTTTGTCCACACATCGACATACAACGGCGGAGCGCCCCGCCGGTGTCGCGTCACCCCAGCGCGACGGCGCTCACGACCGCGGTCACCAGCAGCGCGGCGAGCAGGGCGACGGCGTACAGGAGTAGACGTCCGCCGGGGCCGCCCCGCGGCGCTCCGCCCCGTTCCTCGGGCCGGTCCCACCAGGGGACGGTGGGGACCTCCTCGTAGGCCGCCACCGCCTCGCCGTCGGAGCCCTCCGCCCCGTGTCCCGGTACCCGACCCGGTCCCGGCACGGGTGCCGGTGCCGTCCTGGGCCAGACCTTGACTGCCATCTCCCAGCGCACGGTGTGGCGTTCGGCGTCCGCGCCGACCAGGCCCGCGACCCGGCACAGGGCGGCGACCGCCTGCCGGGGCGGGGGCTGGGTGGCGTTGAGGTAGCGCTGCCAGGACGACTTGCTGTACGCGGTGCGCGCACCGAGGGCGACCAGGCTGAGGCCGGTCCCGTCCTTCAGGAGCCGCAGTTGCTCCACGAAGTGCCGTACCTCCGGCGGCAGATCGTCCGGCAACGGCTGCCAGGCGCCCATCGCTCACCTCCCGGCGTCCCACGCCGCCCCTCGCGCTGCTCCGCGCACCGCTCCTCGCCGCGAGTGACGACGAAGGCGCGGCGAACGGTTCCCGCGCTGGTCACGGACATGGTTGTGGCGAAGCGCGGACACCGTGGCGGAACGGTCACTTCCGTGCCACAGCGCACGGACAGGCGTTGAACCACCGTTCCCCGTGCCGCAGGGTTGGTCCCGGCGGCGGCCCGTCCTGACTCGGGGGAGAGGATGGGCCGCCGTCAATCTACTCAGGATGATGTAGGAACCGCGTCAGCGGTTGCGCACCGTGTAGTGCAGTACGTCGTCCAGGAACGGGATCTCCAGCCACGGCTGGGGCTGCGCCATCAGTGCCAGCAGCACGATGACGAGGCCGAGGATCCCGTAGGTGACGATGTCCGTGAAGCGGGAGCGGACCGCGAGCATGCCCACGCGAGGCAGCAGCCAGCGCATCGCGGACCCGCCCAGCAGGCCGGCGCCGATCAGCAGCAGCCCCACCCGGAACGCGTCGAGGGCGGTCACGAGCAGACCGAGCCCGACGACGATCAGCACGGTGAGCAGCGGCCACTGCCGGGCTGGCGCCGGGGCGTCACCGGGAGCGGCCCGCCCGCCGCCCTCGGGGCGTGCGGTGTCCTTCGTGAACAGGGGGAAGCGGCGCGTGCCCCGGCGCGCGCGGCGCTTGTGCCCGGCCCCGGCCCCCGACTCGGCCCCGGAACCAGCCCCGGATCCGGAACCAGCCCCGGACCCCGGCCCGGAGCCCTCCGGCGTCTCACGCCGGGCCTTGCGCCCGGCTCCCTCCCCAGCCGTCTCCCGCACGGCGCCGCCCGCCTCAGCCGACACTGCGCTCCGCCGCCTCGACCACGTTGACCAGCAGCTGGGCCCGGGTCATCGGGCCGACCCCGCCCGGGTTCGGGGAGAGCCAGCCGGCCACCTCGGCGACGTCCGGGTGGACGTCCCCGACGATCTTGCCCTCGTCGTTGCGGGAGACACCGACGTCGAGGACGGCCGCGCCCGGCTTGACGTCCTCGGCGCGGATCAGGTGCGGGGAACCGGCCGCGGCGACGATGATGTCGGCCCGCTTCAGGTGGGCGGACAGGTCACGGGTGCCGGTGTGGCACTGGGTGACCGTGGCGTTCTCGCTGCGGCGGGTGAGCAGCAGCGGCATCGGGCGGCCGATGGTCACACCGCGGCCGACGACCACGACCTCGGCGCCCTTGATCTCCACGCCGTAGCGGCGCAGCAGGGTCAGCACGCCGTTGGGGGTGCAGGGCAGCGGGGCCGGCTCGTTCAGGACGAGGCGGCCGAGGTTCATCGGGTGCAGGCCGTCGGCGTCCTTGTCCGGGTCCATCAGCTCCAGGATGCGGTTCTCGTCGATGCCCTTGGGCAGGGGCAGTTGGACGATGTAGCCGGTGCAGGAGGGGTCCTCGTTCAGCTCGCGGACGGCCGCCTCGATCTCCTCCTGGGAGGCGGTGGCCGGCAGCTCGCGCTGGATGGAGGCGATGCCCACCTGGGCGCAGTCGCGGTGCTTCCCGGCGACGTACTTGCGGCTGCCGGGGTCGTCGCCGACCAGGATCGTGCCGAGTCCGGGCGTGACGCCCTTCTCCTTCAGCGCCGCCACGCGGGCGGTCAGATCGGACTTGATCGCGGCTGCGGTGGCCTTGCCATCGAGAATCTGGGCGGTCATGGTCCCATCCTCGCGGATGACCGGCCCCCTGTTCCAATCAGAGCGGTCCGGCCGCTCCCTGTCGTGCGCATCCATGATCGCGATGTTGCACTTGCACAACACATGACTGATACGACTGGACAAGTAAGCATTCGGTCAAGAACGATGAGCAGCACAGTGCCGCGGGCAGCTCATCGGGGGGATGGACCGCTTTCTGTAGAACTCTCCTCCGTGCGGTGCCGCGCGTCGTCCCCGCACTTGATCCACGGAGGAAACCACCGCCATGAGTTACGGCGACCCGAACAACCCCTACGGCGCCCCGCAGCAGCAGCCCGGTTACGGCCAGCCCCCGCAGGGCCAGGCGCCCGGTTACGGCTACCCGCAGGCCCCGCCCGTCCAGCAGCCCTACGGCGGCGGCGCGCCGCAGACCATGCCGGGCAACGTGAGCGCGGCCCGCGTGATGCTGTGGGTGATCGTCGGCCTCCAGGTGATCGGCGCGGGTATCTTCGCCGTCGCGGCGGCCACCATCAACGCCGCCCAGAAGGACGACAGTCTCAAGGACAACTCCGCCTTCCAGCAGCTCGCCGACTACTCGACCGGCAGGCTGTGGGCGCTGGTGGTCTTCGCGGTCGCGTGGGGTGTGTTCGCGGCCGTGCTGGCCACCAAGTTCACCTCGGGCGGCAACGGCGCCCGGATCACCATCCTGGTCTTCGGCATCATCACCGCGGTGCTCGGCCTGTGGCCGTTCACCATCGTGGGCCTCGTCCACCTGGTCCTCGCCATCCTGATCGCCTGCTTCGTCGGCGGTTCCAAGGGCAAGGCCTGGTTCAACCGGCCGCGTTACTGAGGTCCGGGCCGACCGTCCGACCATCCCACAGGCCGGCACAGGCCACTTCGCGCCATTCACTCCCAGGGCCGTGTCTCACCCCGCGCAAGGGGGGACACGGCCTTGGTGCGTCGCCCTAGTCTGGGGTCCGTAGCCGTCAGGCACGGGGAGACGCACCTTGTACAGCATCATCGTGGTACCTCCGCCGACCACGGAGGACGAGCGAACCGGCAGCCAGTTCCGGCTCGCGCCCGGCGACCGCCTCGCCTTCGGGCGCTCCGCCCCGGACAACGACCTGGTGATCGGGCACGACGGGGTCTCCCGCCGGGCCGGGCAGATCACCGCGCACGGGGCCTTCTGGATACTGAGCAACCTCTCCGCCCACCAGACCTACGTCGTGGAGAACCCGGAGGGGGCGGGCGAGCACATCAAGGTCGGGCCGGGGCGGCTGGACGCCCCCGTCCCCTTCGAGTTCTCCCGGATCGTGCTGCCCGCCGCCGGTGACCTGCTGCCCATCCAGGTGTGGGCGCCCCGGCACGACTACCTGGCCGGTCCGGGCGGCCCGGACGGCGAACCCACCGCGCCCGCGTTCTCCGTCGACCGCGCCAAGCGCTACTTCGCCGTGCTCGCCGCCCTGTGCGAGCCCCGGCTGCGGGGCGACCCGCACGCGCCGCTGCCCACCGTCGACCAGGTCGTGGAGCGGCTGCGGCCCGCCTGGCCCGCCGCGTCCCGTACGTCGGTGCAGTGGAACATCGACTACCTGGCAGTGAAGCTCCGTCTCAAACCCGGCCCCGACACCGCCGAGACGGGCCCGCGGCTCAACGGCAAGAAGGAGTCCCTGGTCTCGCTCGCGCTCCGCTTCGACCTGGTACGCGAGGACGACCTGGTGGTGCTGGCCGCGCCGCCGCGGCGGACGGTGCGCGGCGGGCTGTCGGCCGCTCCCGGCCCGGTGGAGCGGTGAGCGAGCCGTACGCCGTGCCGGTGCCCCACGGCTACCGGGTCGGCGTCTGGGAGGTACGGCGGCCCATCGCCACGGGCGCCTTCGGCAGTGTGTACGAGGCCCGGCGCACCGGGGCGGGAGGCGGCGCCGGAGCGGCCGACGGCGTCCGAGCGGGTGGGGACACAGGAGCGGGAAGCAGCGCCCGAGCGGGTGACGGCGTCGGGGCCGGCGGTGGGCCCGGCGCGGGCGGCGCCCCGCCCTACCTGCCGCGGACGGCCGCGCTGAAGTTCCTGCCCACCGGCACGGGCACCCCGCGTCGCCTCGCCCATCTGCGTGAACTCGTCGAACGCGAGGTGACGCTGCACCGCCGGCTGCGCCGCCCCCGGCTGATCCGGATGTACGAGACCCTCACCGTCGACGACCCGGACCGCCCCGGCCTCGACGGGGCCACCGTCCTCGTCCTGGAGAAGGCGGAGGGTTCCCTGGCCGCCCTGCTCGCCGCCGGGCCCCGCCCCGCCGCGGGCCCCGCCCTGCTCGCCGAGATCTGCGAGGGTCTGGCCCAGTTGCACCGGGCCGGCTGGGTGCACGGTGACCTGAAACCGGCCAACGTGCTGCTGATGCGCGACGGTTCGGCTCGCCTGGCCGACTTCAACATGGCCGCCGAACTCGAAGGCACCCACGCCTACTCCCCCGCCTTCTCCACCCCCGACTACACCCCGCCCGAACTGCTCTGGTCCGAGATCGGCGAACGCGGCCGCCAGGTCCGCCCGTCCGCCGACATCTGGGCCTTCGGCGTCCTCGCCCACCTGACCCTCACCGGCAGCTTCCCGCTGCCCGGCGGCACCCCGACGGCCCGCCGGGACGCCGCCGTCGCCTACGCCCGCGGCACGGACGGGCTGGCCCTGAGCCCCGAACTCCCCTGCGCCTGGCGGGAGATACTGCGCGACTGCCTGACCCGCACGCACGCGGACCGGATCGGCACCGAGGCCCTGCTGCGGCGCGTGGAAGCGGCGGCGGGCACCGCCCGTCGGCCCGGCGCCCTGCGGCTGCGCGTCCGGGGCACGCCTGGCGTACGACGGGGCCCCTGGGGCGTACGGGGCGTTCCGCAGGGCGGCCGTGCCCGGCTGTTCACGGGCGGCGTGCTCGCCACCGCCGCCGTCGCCGCGCTCGGCTACGGCATCGGCGTCCTGGCGAACGACCCGCCGCCCTCCCCCGCGGCCACCGCGACCCGGCCCCAGGACACCGCGGCCCTGCCGGCCGCGGTCGCCCCCGCCACCTACGGCGCCCCCGAACTCCGTACCGACCAGGGCGTCCCGCCCTCCTACCGGCCGCTGATCGTCGACGCCGCGCACGCCTGCCCGAACCCGGACGTCACGCCCGCCCTGATCGCGGCCATGCTGAAGGCGGAGAGCGACTTCGACCCCAACCTGTCCGACCCGGCCAAGGACGAGTACGGCATCGCCCGCTGGACCCCGCGCGTGCTGCGCTGGTGGATCCGGCCCGACGGACAGCCCGCGGCCACGATCCCCCGGCCGCCGTTCCCGGCCGCCGTGTCCATCCCCGCCATGGGCCGCTACCTGTGCTTCATCGCCCCGAACCTGAGACCGGGCCTGCCCGGCGACAAGCGGGTGCTGATCGCCGCCGCCTACCGGACCTCGTTCCGGAAGGTGAACGGCGCGGGCGGAGTTCCCCCGAAGTACCGCGACTACTGCGCCCGCGTCGCCCACTACCTCAAGGAGTACACGCCCCCGGGCCGGAAGTGACCCTGAGACTTCCGAGGTACCCGCGGGACGCGGCCCCTGCCACGGTGGAACCACTCCGCTCCGGCGGAACGACCACCTTCGTCACATGGGGGAACCTGTGAACGTGAAGAAGCCCGCAGCGCTGCTCGCCGCAGCCGCCGCACTGATCGCCGGCACCTCGGTCGCGGCCTCCGCCGCCGATCCGGCCGGCACCCGGGTGACCGGTCTCCAGCAGCAGGCCGAGCAGGTCCTGGCCGGTCATCCCAAGGCCCTGCACGTGTCCGCCGACGCGGTCCGCTACGACGGCCTGACCGTCACCGCCGCGCCCAAGAGCCAGGCCGCCCTGAAGGACCTGGACTGCGCGTACGGCCACCTCTGCATGCTCGTCAACGGCCAGAAGTTCGACTTCTACAAGTGCCAGACGTGGAACCTCAACAACTGGACCGGCAACGGTCCCTTCACCAACAACCAGACGCCGGGCACGGTCGCCAGGTTCTTCAACAAGGACGGCAGCGTCCGCTGGACGTCCACGGCCTACGAGGCCGGTACGGCCACGTGGGACCCGATCTGGTCCCTGCGCCCCTGCTGAGCCGGGCCCGCATGACGGCGGTGGCCTCCGGCCCCTCCTGGGGGAGGGCCGGAGGCCACCGCCATGCGTTCACCGGTTCTTGAGCGCGTCGAGAAACGGTGCCCAGGCGCTCCGCTGGAAGAGGAGGACGGGTCCCGTGGGGTCCTTGGAGTCGCGGACGGGGACAAGCGGCGCAAGGTGGCACGTGATTTCGACGCAGTCACCGCCTGTGCCGTTGCTGTAGCTGGATCTATGCCAGCGGGCCGCACTCAGGTCGGTCGTCTTTGTGGGCTTCATTGCTGTAGTCCTCTGCCGCTGCCTCGATCATGGCCAGGGACGCCCCTGGTGCCAATGCGGCGGCCCTGAGCAGATCGTACGACTCGCGATAGTCCATCACGAGCGCTGGATAGTCGATGACTTGGCCGCTGTGCAGGGATTCCGTGTACACGACCGGGGGCGCATCGGCAAAGGTCATGATCTTGAGCATGCCCATCATGAGCGGATGGCTGCCCGAGGTTTCCGGAACCAGTTGAAGAATCGACCGCGTGGACCGGACCCTCCCCGCGATGTGCATGAGCAGATCTGCCATCCCCGCGGGGGGCAGTACCCGCCGCCGCAGAACCGACTCGTCCATGGTCACCCAGAACTTGGGCGGAGCGGGTTCCGTGAAGACCCGAGCCCGCTTCATGCGGGCAACGACCTTCTCTGTCACCTCCTCCTCGGACGCCCGGGGCATGGCCGCCTGCGTGACAACCGCCGCGTACGCCTCGTTCTGCAACAAGCCGGGTACGAGCGTCGGCGCCCACTCCTCGATGCTCAGTGCACGCTGCTCCATTTCCGCCACGTCCGCGAAATACTCGGCGATGCCCACTTGCCGCGCCCGCGCCACGTCTTCATGACGCCGCTGGAAAAACCCGTCCGTCCCCAACCGCTCGTCCACGTGCCGGGCGAGATCGACCGGCATCCGCCGCTCCCCCCGCTCGATCTGGCTCAGGAACGAGATCCCCCGGAAGCTCCCCTCGGCCAACTGCTCCAGCGTGAGGCCCGCCGACTCCCGCTTGAAGCGCAACTCCGCGCCGTAGAAGGAAGGGACGCTCGTCGACGCGTCGGGGTCCTTGCGAGCAGGCACAACTCATCACCACCGTTTACCAGTTACCGTGCGCAACCCAAACCCCTTTCACGGTACGCCGCCCCACGCCACTGTGTGAGTGCTTCGTCACGCATCGCACACAGAAAGGCGTACGCCCGTGCCGCAACCCCACGTCCAGGAAGCCGAGGCCCACCTGGAGGCACTGCGCGCCGCGCTCGCCGCGCACGGCATCACGCTCCCCTCGCTCGGGCTCGAACCGCCCTCGGTCGCGGGGACGTACGCCTCCCCGCTCATCGCACTCGGGAACTGCAACCTGTCCACCGCCGAGGCCCTGGCCGCCGCGCTGCGCAAGGGAGCGGCGGGGTGAGGCCACCGCTGGCGCTGGATCTGCTCGCGCTGCCCAAGGCCGTGCCGGAGGTGCGGCGGGCGGTGCGCGAGCACCTCGGCGTGCCGTGCCAGGACGTGCAGCTGTGTGTGAGCGAGCTGCTGGCGAACGTGATCCGGCACGTCGGCGAGGGCACCCCCGTGTCCGTACGGATGCACGGCATGGGCAGCGGCCGGGTCCGGGTGGAGGTCACCGACGGGGAGCCGCACGCGTGGCTGGTGGTGCGGCACGCGGACGCGGAGGAGGAGTCCGGGCGCGGTCTCCTGCTCCTCGACTCGGTCGCGCTGCGCTGGGGGGTGCGGCAGGAGCCGTACGGGAAGACCGTCTGGTGCGAGGTGCCCGTCAGCTGATCCGGGGGTCGGCGGCTGAATGGCGTTCGTAGACCGTCACCCGCCGCCCCCGCACCCGTTCGTCGGCGACGACCGTGAAGTGCTCGCGCAGGACGGCCAGTTTGGCGCCGTCCCGCGCCGTCGCCGCCGAACCGGCAGGGGTGGACGCGTCGGTGACCAGCAGGACCCGCCGCTCGGCCAGGGTCAGGGCGCGGATCACGGCCGGGTCCGCCTCCTCGCCGCCGAGCGTCCCGGACTCGGCGGGGCCGCGGACCAGCGCGATGTCCCGCAGGCCGGTGAAGGCGCCGGGCGAGACCAGTGCGGTGTCCCGCCGGAACGCGGGGACGAAGAGGACCGCGTCCCCGTCCCGGTGCAGCCCGCGCACGTGGTCCGACACCGCCAGCACGTCGTCCACCCTGCTGCCCGGCGACCGTACGGCCAGGGACTGCGGCAGCAGCGCGGCCACCGCCGCCGCGAGCGCCACGGGGACCAGCCACGAGACCGCCCTCGGGAACCGCGGTGCCGCCGCCCGCGCCGCCGCGTCGAGGGCGGCGCCGATCAGCAGGGCCGGCCCGAGCTGGCTGAACGCGATGTACCGGTCCAGGAACACCGGCTGAATGAACGAGAGAGCGATCAGGCCGAGTTGGGGCACCGCGAGCAGCGGCAGCCCGACGGCCGCCACCGACAGCCGGCCCGCCCGCGGCCGGTCCGCCAGGGCCGCGAGGCCGCCCACCGCCAGCAGGACGGCGGGGCCGATCATCATGTGCCAGGTCAACGGCGGTATCCAGGCCACCTGGCCGGCCTGGGCCCGGCTGTAGAGGACCAGCGGCAGCACCCCGGCCGCGGCGCACGCCGACGCCCCCGCCCACCGCGCCCACGCGCCACGCCCGGCGCGCGTCCAGAGCAGGGTCACGGCGTGCGCGGGGAGCACCAGCAGGGACAGCCAGTGCAGCAGCCCGGTCACGAGGACCACACCGGCGTAGGCGGCCCACCGCCCCGCCCCGCCGCGTCCCTGGCCCAGCGTGACCAGCAGCAGCGTCGAGACCGCGGCACCGGCGGCGACCAGCGCGTAGGAGCGGCCGTCCTGGAGCTGGAACTGGACCGCCGGGAGCAGCGGGAGGGCCAGCCCGGCCACCAGTCCCGTCCGTACTCCGCGAAGGCGCTGGCCGATGACCGTGACGCAGGCCGCCGCCGCGGCCACGGCCAGCACGGACGGCAGCCTGAGGGTCGTGATGCCGGGCCCGAAGCAGACGAAGAGGCCGTGCATCCACAGGTAGTAGACCCCGTGCACGGCGTCGACGTGCTGGAGGGTGTGCCAGATCTGGCCGGCCGGCCGCTGCGCCACCAGCCAGGTCGCGGCCTCGTCCCGCCACACGCTGTGCCGCCGGGTGAGCCCCCACAGGCCGAGCAGGACGGTCCACACCGCCGGGAGGGACCAGACGGGCAGGCGCGGGCGGGGCCGGTGACCGGCCGGGTGAGAGGTCATGGAGACGGCCGGTCCTCGCAGCGGTGGTCATCCGGATGGGCCGCACAGGCTACGTGCGGCGCCGACCCGGATGACCACCGACCGTAAGGAACCGGCCAAGGGTGTTGCTCAGTTGAAACTGAGGGACGTGCTCAGTGGAAGAAGTGCCGCGTGCCCGTGAAGTACATGGTCACGCCCGCCTTCTTCGCGGCCTCCACCACCTGCTCGTCGCGGATCGAGCCGCCCGGCTGGACGATGGCCTTCACCCCGGCCGCGATCAGGATCTCGGGGCCGTCCGGGAAGGGGAAGAACGCGTCCGAGGCGGCGTAGGAGCCGCGCGCCCGCTCCTCGCCCGCCCGCTCGACCGCCAGCTTGCAGGAGTCGACGCGGTTGACCTGGCCCATGCCGACGCCGACCGAGGCGCCGTCCTTGGCGAGCAGGATCGCGTTGGACTTCACGGCCCGGCACGCCTTCCAGGCGAAGGCGAGCTGGGCCAGTTCACCGGCGGACAGCGCCTCGCCGCTGGCCAGCGTCCAGTTGGCCGGATCGTCACCCTCGGCCTGGAGGCGGTCGGTGACCTGGAGCAGCGCGCCGCCGTCGACCGGCTTGACCTCGGCCGGGTGGGAGGGCGCGCCCGCGGCCTTCAGCACCCGGATGTTCTTCTTCTTGGCGAGGGCCTCCAGCACGCCGTCCTCGTAGTCGGGGGCGACGATGACCTCGGTGAAGATGTCCGCGACCTGCTCGGCCATCTCCTTGCTGACCGGCCGGTTCACGGCGATCACGCCGCCGTAGGCGGAGACCGGGTCGCAGGCGTGCGCCTTGCGGTGCGCCTCGGCGACGTCCGCGCCGACCGCGATGCCGCACGGGTTGGCGTGCTTGATGATGGCCACGCACGGCTCGTCGTGGTCGTACGCGGCACGGCGGGCGGCGTCCGTGTCCGTGTAGTTGTTGTACGACATCTCCTTGCCGTGCAGCTGCTCCGCCTCGGCGAGGCCGGCGCCCGAGCCGTCCACGTAGAGCGCGGCGGGCTGGTGCGGGTTCTCGCCGTAGCGCAGGGTGCTCTTGCGCTCCAGGGTGGCGCCCAGGAAGTCGGGGAAGGCCGAGTCGTCGACGGGCGCGTAGGAGGCGGCGAACCAGCCCGCCACCGCGATGTCGTACGACGCCGTGTGCTGGAAGGCCTCGGCGGCCAGCCGCTTGCGGGTGGCCAGGTCGAAGCCGCCGTCCTGCACGGCGGCGAGGACGTCGGCGTAGCGCTCGGGGCTGGTGACGACCGCGACCGAGGGGTGGTTCTTGGCGGCGGCGCGGACCATGGAGGGTCCGCCGATGTCGATCTGCTCCACGCACTCGTCGGGCGAGGCACCGGAGGCGACCGTCTCGCGGAACGGGTAGAGGTTGACGACGACGAGGTCGAACGGCTCCACGCCCAGCTCGGCCAGCTGCCGCCGGTGGTCCTCCAGGCGCAGGTCGGCGAGGATGCCCGCGTGCACCTTCGGGTGCAGGGTCTTGACCCGGCCGTCCAGGCACTCGGGGAAGCCGGTCAGCTCCTCCACCTTGGTGACGGGCACGCCGGCCGCGGCGATCTTCGCGGCGGTGGAGCCGGTGGAGACGAGTTCGACGCCGGCCTCGTGCAGCCCGCGCGCGAGCTGCTCCAGACCGGTCTTGTCGTAGACGCTGACGAGCGCGCGCCGGATGGGCCGCTTGTTGCTCTCGGCGGTCACTGGATAACTACCTTTCGTCCCTCGATGCGATAGCCGTGGCGGGCGAGCCGGCTCACGACCTCGACGAGCAGCCTTCGCTCGACTTCCTTGATGCGCTCGTGCAGCGCGCTCTCGTCGTCCTCGTCCCGGATCTCGACCACGCCCTGGGCGATGATCGGGCCGGTGTCGACGCCGTCGTCGACGAAGTGGACGGTGCAGCCGGTGACCCTGGCGCCGTACGCGAGCGCGTCACGGACGCCGTGGGCCCCCGGGAAACTGGGCAGCAGTGCGGGGTGCGTGTTCACGAACCGCCCGCCGAACCGCGCGAGGAACTCCTTCCCCACGATCTTCATGAACCCGGCGGACACGACGAGGTCGGGTTCGTGGGCGGCGACGGCCTCGGCGAGCGCCGTGTCCCACTCCTCGCGCGTGCCGTAGTCCCTGACCTTCCGCACGAAGGTCGGCAGCCCGGCGCGCTCGGCGCGCGCCAGCCCCTCGACGCCCTCGCGGTCGGCGCCCACGGCGACGACCTCGGCACCGTAGGCCTCGGCCCCGGACTCGGCGATCGCGTCGAGGAGCGCCTGCAGATTGGTGCCGGATCCGGAGACCAGCACGACGAGGCGCTTGGCCACGGGCTTGGCGGCCACGGTGGGGCCCTTTCTCGGGGAAGCTGTCTTTGTACGGTCGTACGAATGCTTCGCGTCCCCGGATACGGGGAAGCCTACGAAGCAGCCGACCGCCAGCAACGATACCGGCACTCCGGACGGCCCCCATGGGACGGGGGCGTGGCCGGAAGGTAGCGTCTGCACAGACCTGGTACGGGAACGCGCCGGGGACGCCCGGGGAAACCGGGGGAACGCACTCCGCGCTCCGGGCGTTCAAGGGGTGAGGGACCTGTCGGACCGCCCGTCCGATCGCCTTCCGGGCCGCTTGCCGGATCGCTCTCCGGATCGCTTTCCGGATCGCTGTCGGGATGGCTTTCCGGATCGCCTCGCGGATCGGACGACGGGCCCGCCGGGTCCGCCGGACCAGTCGACCAGTCGTGACTCACCAAGGGGAAGACGCTCACTTGATGCCCGACCGCAGCCCGCGACTCCTCACGCTCCCTCCGCTGTCGGTGCAGGGAGGGGAGCGCGGCGCCGTGCTGCTGCGGGAGCGCCCCGCCTCACCGCCCGACGCACCCACGGGCGGGGACGGTGACGGGCGCACCGGCTCCGCAGGCGGCACCGGCTCCACCGGCAGCGCCGGTCAGGACGACAACCCCTTCGCACCGCCCGCCGAGGGCACGCCCGACCGGCCCTGGCAGCCCCGCCACCCCTCGGGGCAGGGCTCCGGCTCATCCGGGCAGGGCCAGGGCCACGGGACCGGCCAGGGAAACGGCCACGGGCAGGGCGGCGGGCAGTCTCCCTGGGGGAGCCAGTGGAGCGACCGCCAGCCCGGCCGCTCCCCCGGCGGCTTCGGTGAGCGGCCCGAGCGGCCCGGCGGTGGCCCCGGACAGCCCGGCGGCGGAGCGAACAGGCCCGGCCCCGGCACGCGCTGGGACCCGGCGGACCCCGCCCAGCGCCGCGCCCGGTTCTCCCTGCTGTCCGGCATGTGGGCCTTCTTCTTCGTGCTCTTCGGCTGGGCGCCCGTCGCACTGCTGCTCGGTGCGCTCGCCCTGTACTGGGGCATCAGCGCGCTGCGCGCCAAGCCCCGCAAGCCCGACCCGAACAGCCCGGCCCCGGCCGCGGCCCCGGCGCCGGAGACCAACCGCCCCCAGGTCACGGCGGCGGTCAGCGGCCTGGTCACCGCGTCCCTGGCACTCGCCCTGGTCGCGGCGGGCTTCGCCGCGCAGTTCGTCTACCAGGACTACTACTCCTGCGTGAACGACGCGCTCACCCACCAGGCCAAGCAGTCCTGCGACCAGCACCTGCCGCGGGAACTGCGCGGCATGCTGGGCACGGACGGCTGAGACGGGCTGAACGCGCCGGGGCACGGGCGCCCTCACGCCCTGGCGCACAACGTCAGTAGCCCCGCGTAGGCGTCAGTCGGTGCGGTCGGGCGGCTGTTCGGTCCGTACGGTCGGCTTGAGCGGGTCGGTGCGTTCGGACGGCTCGGTGCGCTCGTCGGCGGCCTCGAGCACGGGCTCCGGCTCCGGCTCCCGCTCCGGTTCGACGGGGTCCGGCTCGGCGGGGCCGCGGTGGGCGGGTCCCGGTTCCACCGTCACCGGCGAGAGCGAGCCGGTCGGGGCCGGGCCCGGGTCGGCCGTGGCCGGCTCCGGCCCGGGGGAACCAGGACCCCTTTCCCAGGAGGCCGGTTCGAGGGCGGCGGGCGGTTCGAGGGGCAGGACGTCGTACGGTTCGAGGGTGACGTCGTAGCGCGCGGGCAGCCGCCCGGCGGTGTCCGCGAGCCGGGCCGGCCGGGCGCCGCTGCCCCCGCCGCCCTCGCGGGGTTTCCCGATCCGCTGCCCGGCCGCCGCGCCCGCCACGACGACCCGGCCGCCGCGGCAGCGCCAGGCCCGTACCACCACGGCCGTCGGCACGGCCGCCGCCGACGTCCACAGCAGAGCGGCCCCCATGACCTGCCACCCCACCGGCCCGAAGGCGGCGAGGGCGGCGTTCCCCAGCGGGCCGCCCGCCAGTTCGGCGGCCAGCCCGAGTCCGATCGCGCACAGCAGGCACGCCAGCGCCGCCCCGCCCGCCGTCCGCCGCCAGGACCAGGCCCGTACCCCGTCCCGCGCGTCCCGCCGGTTCCGCCCCTCCCGCACCGCCCCCTCCCGCACCGCCGCGCCCGCGACGAACCAGCCGATGGTCACTCCGGCGGCCACGGGCACCGCGGTGGTCACCAGGTGCAGCGGGGAGCCGGGCCCCGCGTCCGGCACCGCCGCGAGCAGCGGGAAGGGCGGGAGCAGCGGGGCCGGTGCGGAGACGAGCGGGTCGACGGTGTGCCCCACGCCGAGCGCGAAGCCGGGGCCGAGGGCGTACGCCGCCGCCCACAGCACCGCGTTCGGCAGCAGCGCCAGGCAGAGCAGCAGCACGGCGAACCGCCCCGACCAGCCCTCCGTGAGCTTCAGGAAGGCGCCCTGGGCGGCTCCGCCGTGCCCCACCAGCGACACGCCGAGCACCAGTGCCCCGCCCCCGACGAACACCACGCCCCCCGCCCCGGCGGCGCGCGCCGAGGCGCCCAGCCGCGCCCGCGGCCCCGGCCCGAGCAGCAGGCGCCGTACGCCGGGTGACAGCGCGCCGAGCGCCCGGTCCAGCGGGGCGCGCGGGCAGCCGTACGCCGCCCAGACGCCACCGGCCGCCGCCACCGCGGCGACGGACGGCACCCACACCACCGTCGAGAACCACGCCGGGTGCAGCGCGCCGCCGGCCGCGTAGACCGCGGCGCCGACGGCGACGGTGAGGTAGCCGAGGAGGACACCGGCCCAGGCGGTGCGCGGGGGGACGAGCGGTCCGCCGTCACCGCCGTCGGTGGCGTCCCGCGCCGCGCGGTGCACCAGCAGGAGGGGCAGCACGGCCAACAGCAGCGGGGTGAGCCCGATCGGCGCGGGCACCGAGGTCAGGGTGTCGGTGCGGACCAGTTCGGCGCCGTGCGCCAGCAGCCACAGGGCAGCGGCCACGTGCAGCGTGCCGCCCGGGCCGCTGTCGGGGTAGGGCGAACTGATCCACAGCACGATGTCGAGCACGGCGAACGAGCCGAGGCCGAGGCCCGCCGCGACGGCACCGCCCAGGAAGCCGGCGCCGAGGCCGGGTGAACGGTCCCGTACCCGGGTGCGCAGACGTGGCAGCGGTGGACGTCGAGGCGTCGTCTGGATCACGCCCGCCATGCTCCCAACGTCACACGCATTCCCGGCGCAACAGGCGAACCTCCGCTGTGTCGCTCAATATACTTTTATGTGCCTTTTCACACGGAGGGACGCACGGTGACGAACAGTCATGCCAACCCACGGCCACCGCACTCGACGGACCGACCCCCCGGCGCGACCCCCGCACTGATCCGCACTCAGGTCGCGGGAAACACCGGCGTGAGCACACGGGAACCCCTGACACCCGCTCAGGCCTTCGACGCGCTCTACGCCTTCTGCTCCCCTGCCCTCGTACGCCAGGCCTACCTGCTGACCGGCCACCGCGAGCGGGCACGCGAAGCCGTCGAGCGCGCCTTCCAACTCGCCTGGCAGCACTGGCCGAAGGTCGCCAACGACCGTGATCCGGCGGGCTGGGTCCGGGCGACGGCGTACGACTGCGCGCTGTCCCCCTGGCACCGCTGCATCCCGCGCAACCGCATTCCCGACCCGCCGCCCGGCCCGGCCGACCGCGCGCTGCAGCACGCCCTGCTGCGCCTCCCGCCGTCCTACCGCCGCACGCTGGTCCTCTACGACGGTGTCGGGCTCGATCTGCCGGAGACCGCGGCGGAGACCGAGGCGAGCACCCCGGCGGCGGCGAACCGGCTGATGCACGCCCGTGAGGCCGTCGCCGCGTGCCTCCCGGAACTCGCGGACCCGGCGGAACTGCACCGGCGCCTGGTCCGGCTCGGCTCGGCCTGGCACCTCGCCGGGGCGGGCGCGGGCTCGGGAGCCACGGGCACGCCCGGGACGGTGGGGGCGGCGGCGGAGACGAGCGCGGCCGCGGGGGTGGCGGTGACCGCCGGGGCTGCGGTGGCCGCTGGGGCGGGGATCGCGGTGGGGACGGGGATCATGGCGAAGGCGAGGGCGGCGGCCGGGGCGCGGGCCGGAGCGGGGGCTGCGGCACGGGCCGGGGCGGGGGCTGCGGGGTCGGCCGCCGTGTCGGTGCCGGCCTCGGCGGCGCCCGCGCCGCCCGCGGCGGTACGGACCGCCGGGGAGCGCAGCACCCGCTTCTGGACGCGGTCCGCCATCGCGTTCACGGTCACCATCATCGGCGCCACCGCGCTCACCCTCCGGACCGCGCCGACGCACTACCTCGCGCCGGTCTCCCCCGGCCACGCGGTGCAGGGCCTGCCCGCCCAGAGCCTGCTCGGGCCCTTGTCGCGACGCGAGCAGAAGCTGCGCGCCGTACTGAAGAAGGAGGTGACGGCGGGACCGGAGCGGCTGGCGCCGGAGGCCAGGTAGGCCATGTGGCCGGCCGGCCGCGGCGAGGGGCGTGTCCGTCCGGACACGGCGGTGGGCCCGCCCCGGCATGTCGCCGGGGC
>NZ_JBHJUW010000008.1:110966-112361 GCF_042268205.1 Streptomyces sp. NPDC056160 | reverse complement strand
CAAGGTGCTCATCGCCAACCGTGGCGAAATCGCTGTCCGCGTGGCCCGGGCCTGCCGGGACGCCGGGATCGCGAGCGTGGCCGTCTACGCGGACCCGGACCGGGACGCTCTGCATGTCCGCGCCGCTGACGAGGCGTTCGCCCTGGGCGGTGACACCCCGGCCACCAGCTACCTGGACATCGACAAGGTCCTCAAGGCAGCCAAGGAAGCCGGCGCGGACGCCGTCCACCCCGGCTACGGCTTCCTCTCGGAGAACGCCGAGTTCGCCCAGGCCGTCCTGGACGCCGACCTCATCTGGATCGGCCCCCCGCCCCACGCCATCCGCGACCTCGGCGACAAGGTCGCCGCCCGCCACATCGCCCAGCGCGCCGGCGCACCCCTGGTCGCCGGCACGTCCGACCCCGTCTCCGGCGCCGACGAGGTCGTGGCCTTCGCGAAGGAACACGGCCTGCCCATCGCCATCAAGGCCGCCTTCGGCGGCGGCGGACGCGGCCTCAAGGTCGCCCGCACCCTCGAAGAAGTCCCCGAGCTGTACGACTCCGCCGTCCGCGAGGCCGTCGCCGCCTTCGGCCGCGGCGAATGCTTCGTCGAGCGCTACCTCGACCGCCCCCGCCACGTCGAGACCCAGTGCCTGGCCGACAAACACGGCAACGTCGTCGTCGTCTCCACCCGCGACTGCTCCCTGCAGCGCCGCCACCAAAAACTCGTCGAGGAAGCCCCCGCCCCGTTCCTGAACGAGACCCAGACCGCCGAGCTCTACCGCGCCTCCAAGGCCATCCTCAAGGAAGCCGGCTACGAAGGCGCCGGCACCTGCGAGTTCCTCGTCGGCCAGGACGGCACCATCTCCTTCCTGGAAGTCAACACCCGCCTCCAGGTCGAACACCCCGTCACCGAAGAAGTCGCCGGCATCGACCTCGTCCGCGAGATGTTCCGCATCGCCGACGGCGAACCCCTCGGCTACGACGACCCCGCCCTGCGCGGCCACTCCTTCGAGTTCCGCATCAACGGCGAGGACCCCGGCCGCGGCTTCCTGCCCGCCCCCGGCACCGTCACCCGCTTCGACGCCCCCACCGGCCCCGGCGTCCGCCTCGACGCCGGCGTCGAAGCCGGCAGCGTGATCGGCCCCGCCTGGGACTCCCTGCTCGCCAAACTCATCGTCACCGGCCGCACCCGCGCCGAAGCCCTCCAGCGCGCCGCCCGCGCACTGGACGAGTTCCACATCGAGGGCATGGCCACCGCCATCCCCTTCCACCGCAAGGTCGTACGCGACCCGGCCTTCGCACCCGAGCTGACCGGCTCCAGCGACCCGTTCACGGTCCACACCCGCTGGATCGAGACCGAGTTCACCAACGACATCAAACCCTTCACCGCCCCCGCCGACACCGACACCGACAC